>JBJEAH010000033.1:0-16600 GCA_051868815.1 Alloprevotella sp. | reverse complement strand
CTTCGAGTTTCTCGATATTGCTGCCGAGGCTCACAATCCGTGTGGCAGGCATGGCGTCGCCGAGCCGCTCCGTGAGCGTCTGCTCAAAGCCAAGGCTGCCCAAGCGCAGAAGCAAACTGCTGTTGCCCAGTTCAAGCACGCGCCCCGGCGTGTGCTACTCCCTCAACGGCAAAGACTACACCCTCTGCGACCCCACCTATATCAATGCACGTGTGGGCATGGAAATGCCTAAGATAGACAACACCAACGTAACACTGATACCGCTATGATGCGCCGACTCTATACATTTATATATATATTGCTCCTTACTGCCACTGCCGCCGCTTACGCCGATAAGGATACAAAGCCGCGCAAAGTGCACGGCAAGGCTACGCTGATACTCTCCGAAAACGACAACATGACGCTCATCGAAGCCAAGCGCGAGTGCGTCAGGCGTGCCCGCTACGAGGCCATTAAGGAAGCCTTCGGCGAAAGCCTCTCGTCTACGACCAACATCGTGGAGGGCACGGTGAACGGCACGGACATCTCCAACTTCGTGGAAGAAACCACGATGAGCGCAAAGGCAGAGTGGGTGGAAGATACGAAAGAGCCCGTGGTGAAATACGACTCCGACGGCGAGCGCATCGTATTCACCGCCGAAGTGTGGGGCATGGCGCGGCCCATTACAAATGCCGCCATAGAACTGGACTGGAAAGTGCTCTGCGGCGGTACGGCCGACAGCAATGAAAGCGACGAGTTCAGACATAAAGAGAGAATTTACATCAAATTCCGCGCACCCGTGTCGGGCTTCCTTGCCATTTATCTGCTCGACAGCACCAACAAGGAAGCCTCCTGCCTCCTGCCCTACAAGCACAACGTCACGGGGCGGCACGAGGTGACGGGCGGCAAAGACTACATCTTCTTCGACAAAGAGTCCGACCCCCGCGCCATTCCCTATTGCCTTACCACGACCATGCCGCTCGAAATGGATCAGGTGGTGCTGATTTTCTCGCCCAACAAGTTCACCAAGTGCAACGAAATCACCGGAGATCGTCGGCATCCCAACTCGTTGAGCATCGACGACTTCGAAGCGTGGCTCAAACGCCTCAAGCAGCAGGACGACGATATGGTGGTAGACCGCAACAAATGGATTAAAATATATAACAAACAATAATACCTAATCACAATGAAAAAACAACTAACTCTGCTGGCGGCCTTGCTCTTCGCACTGACCGCCGCAGCACAAATCGACGAGAACAAACAGCAGTTCCTCGATTACGAGGAAGACACAGCCAACGTGGTGTCCCTCGCCGACATCTTAAAGATGCAGCAGGAGGTTTATAGCAAAAACTACAGCCGCGAAAACCTCCAGCAAGTGTGGCAGCGCAAGAAAACCTTTACCGTGAGCTACAACACATCAAGACTGACAGCCAGAAAAGTGCCTTTCTACGAGGCAAAGGAAGATGCCTACAATGTGAAAAGCTACAAGTTCGAGAGCGATTGGGGCTTCTCGCTGCAAAGTGCCAACACCTTCCGCCTGCACAAAAAGCCCATTGCCAACACCTTGGCCTTCGGACTCGAATTCTCCCCGCTCAACCTTTCGGTGAACCACTACAAGCAGATGCCCGACTTTGCTTACAACAGCAGCATCGTGAAAGACGGCTCCGACACGAAAAACATCATCTATTATTCGCCCTGGGGACTTGAAATGTACGACATCTCCTACGGTATGCACATCGGTCCCTCAATCACCGTTGCGCCTTTCACCGCCTTGAAAAGCAAAGGACTGGCACACCTGCGCCTACAAGCCTATTTCGCCCTCGGCTATCGCTTCGACATCATGTTTCGCAGCAGCGACAAGGGCAAAGACGTCAACGACCCAGATGCAGATGCGGACGATGCCAACGATCCTGCCTACAATGGCAAAGCGGCACAAACAGCTTACGACAAGGTGAACAGCAGTAGCCTTATCACGTGGGCGCACGGCCTCTACACGCAGTTCGGCTTCCGTATCAACTGGAAGTTTATCGGTATCTCCTACGAAATCACCAAGGGCGACTGGAAGCACAAATCAGTTGAGACAAAGATATTCGGTTCTCAGAAAGAAAAATTCAACGCAACCTGCAGCCGCATCGGCTTGACCTTCTTCTGGTAAAATTAATCGTTTGACTCGTCTACTTGTTTACTATAAAACTTGTCTTCAAAATCATGAAAAAGATATTTGCACTCCTCATTGCCGCGTTGCTTGGTGCGACCGGCCTCTCCGCACAGGATTACATCACAACCGACGGTAAGTGCGGCAAAGACGTGGCGTGGACCTTCGATGGCAAAACGCTCACACTCACAAATACCAACACCAAAGGCTTCACGGCCATTATGGACAACTACGACGCGCAGAAGCACCTCGCGCCGTGGATAAAGAAAAAACTCAACGTGCAGGCCGTGCGCGTAGGTCTCGGCATCGAAAACATCGGTTCGTGCGCCTTTGCCGGCTGCCGCGCCCTCACGGAAGTCATCTTCGACGACAACGTTTGCAACAAAATCGGCTGGGGCGCATTCATGGACTGTGAACGCCTCGTGAATATCGTTCTGCCCAAAAATCTCAAAAGCATCGGCACCATAGCCTTCGCCAACTGCCGCTCACTCAACTCCGTGAAAGTGCCCGACCAGTGCCACGTGCAGGACCAGGCCTTCCTAAACTGCAGCAGCGTCCGCTCCATTGAGGTTAGCCCCACCGCTACCCTCGGCCGCTACGTCTTCGCCTCCGAAATAAGGGTGGACGGAAAGGTGCGCCACACGCTCTACAACGACGAGGTGCGCCGTCTGCCCATTCAAATCAACACGCGCAACTGCCACACCTACGGCTTCTCCAAAGATGCCATCGAACGCTATCGCAAGGGCGGCAACTCCAACGCCCTCGCCGACTACGACTACATCACCTCCGAAGTAGACAGCATTATCCCGAGCAATATCTACGTGAAGCGCGACACCTACGCCCTCATTATCGGCAACGAAAACTACCGCTTCGTGCCGCAGGTGCCTTATGCTATACACGATGCCCGCGTGTTCCGTCAGTACTGCGAGCAGACGCTTGGTCTGCCCGCCGAGCATATCCATATTTGCGAAGACGCCACCAAGCAGATTATCCTCGAAGACGAACTCCCCTGGCTCGAATCGATACCCAATCGCGACCGCAAGAAACTTATCGTTTATTATGCCGGGCACGGCGTGCCCGACGTGAGCCAGAAGAACAAGGCATACCTCCTGCCCACCGACGTGCGCGGCACGAAGCCGGCTAACGGCATTGCGCTCGACGACTTTTATGCCCGCATCGGCGACTTGGCTTTCAGTCAGGCCTGCGTATTCCTTGACGCCTGCTTCAGTGGCATCGACCGCGACAACAGAAGCGTGAATGAGGGCGAGCGCGGCGTAGAAATCGCCGCCGAGGAAGGTACGCTCACCTCCGACAACGTCGTCGTGTTCTCTGCTGCGCAGGGCAACGAAACGGCGCAGGGTTATCAGGAACAGGGACACGGCCTCTTCACCTACTACCTGCTCAAATCGCTGCAATATACCTCGGGTTACGTTACCTTCGGCGAACTCTCCGATATCCTGCGTGTCAATGTGAGCAAGCGCGCCTTGGAACTCAAGCAGCGCAAGCCGCAAAACCCCTCTACCTCCGCCTCGCCCGCCGTCAGCGAAACTTGGAGATCCTTGATGTTTTAAGATTTAAGCATAATGCAATAATAAATCCCGGTCGGTTCAAACATGATTGAGCCGACCGGGATTTTATAAGGAGTAGGGGCGTTCTGCGGAACGCCCGCCGTGTGCGCCGCATGGCATAAATGTCGTGCAAACGAGTGCAATTGAGCTTGCTCAAATTGCCGAGTGCAGCCGACATTATGAAAATCAACAATGCAAAGCATTACCAGGCGTTCTGCAGAACACCCCTACTTTGCAAACTTCTTCCCATCTATTATATATATGCCTTTTGCGTTAGGCACAGTGCGGCGGCCGCTAAGGTCATAAACGGGAGCGGCGGGGCGCACGGCGGGCGTGGCGGAGAGGGCGGCGATGCCGCTCTGCGGCGCGGGCACGGTGATGGGCGCGGAAGGCAGGGAGAAGAGGTCGCCCTGCGTGCCGTAGACGCGGTAGTAATAGTGCCCAGAGGCGGAAAGGCCGCTCACGGCATACTGCGTGACGCTGCCTACATTCATGCGGTCGTAGGGCGGCACGGCGTGCCACTCGGGTTCGCCGCCGTGGCGGACGCATACGTCGTCTATTGCCAAGCCGCCGCTGCCCACGCGGCGATAGGTGAGGCGCACGGCGGTGCAGCCTTCGGGCAGAACGGCGGTGCAGCCGGCTGGCGCGTCGGCGGCACAGGCGAGGGTGTAGGTGCTGCCAGAGGAGGGTGCGGTTTCGGTGAGCCACAGCGTGTCGGTGTGCTGCCAGTCGGCACTGCCGGCGCAGAGGGCATCGATTACCACATAGTTCTCGCCGCAGGGGGCGTTGCGCTCGCGATACCAGAAGCTGAGGGCGCGAATGCCGTCGGCGTAGGGCGCGCTCTCGATGTACATATTGTCGGCCGAGAGGGAGGCAGACGGGGCTGCAGCACCGTAGGCTCCGGCGGTAGAGAGCGTCATTTTGCAATTCGTTGTCCAGCCTGCGGGCAGGTTTTTAAGTCCGTCGGTGAAGTCGACCGTGGCGCTTTCAGGTTCGGAGAGGGTGCGCGTGAGCACGTCGAGGGCGTAGCCCGTGGCCTCGGGCATAGCCTCCCAGCGGGCAGTGAAGCTCGTGGCAGTCACGTCGGAGGGTTCTATGGCCGTGGGGGCGGAGTAGGCGAAGGTGGCGGCGGGCGTGGCGACGCTTACGGCTTCCATCGTGCTGCCTGTGGCCGATGCGCTCTGCGCCTTGACGGTGAAGAAATACTCGGTCTCGGCTTGCAGACCCGTTACGGCGCAGTGCGTGGCTGTGACGGTGCAGGGGTGGAAACCGTCAACGTAGCTGTTGCCCCGGTCGCTGCGCGTCCAAACGTCTACGGCGTAGGCCGTTGCGCCCTCCACGGCATCCCAGCGGGCGGTGAAGCCGATTGGAGTGATGTCTTCGGCGCGGGCGTTCTCCACGGCGGGCAGCGTGGGCTTGCCGCCTGCGATTTTGAGTTCTATGAGTCCGCTCTTCTCCTTAATCTCCGTAATGGGCACGCCCGTGGGGAGACCTTCGCTGTCGCGCAGCGAGGGCGTGGTATCGTCGGTGAGGGAAGTTATATTGTTCGTGCCGGGGAAGGCATCGGCGGGGCGCGTGGAATCGCCTGCGCTGCCATCGGCTTCCACGAGGTCCACGCCTTGCAGCCACGGCGTGGAGTTCACCTTATTGGACTGCCAAAGGTCGGCATCGTACGTGATGTGCCAAACGAGCATTCCGTGGCCGGGCAGATAGGTGTCCCAGCCCGTTTGCTGGCGGTTTTCGAGCAGGAAATACTCATCTGCGCCCTGCTGCGTGGGAATGCGCAAGGCGTGACCCGTGGTGACGTTTTCAAGCACGATGTTGCGCGGCGTGGCATCGAGGTCCTCGGGCGTGAGCCAGCCGAGCGAGAGACGCTCGTAGGCGGAATAGGTGGGCGGCGTGTGCGCATTGTTGTTGTGCGAACCCACGTCCATGATGGTCCAGTTGCCGGGCGTGAGATAGCCTGAGCCAGAGGTGTCGTAGAGGTCGGGGAAACCGAGCACGTGAGTGAACTCGTGGCATACGGTGCCGATGCCTTCGAGGTGCATCTCCGCCGCGCCCGTGGAGGGATTGACGATGGGGCGCAGTTCATTGGAGCACGCGTAGCGGTTGACGCGCACGCCGTCGAAGACAAACTGCTTGCCCGTGATGGCTTCAATCTCTGCCGCGTGCTGCCAAACGGTGTAGGCAGGGCCGCCAGTAGCCTCGCCCTGTCCGGCGTAGAATATATAGATATTGTCTACCGCCCCGTCCTTGTCGCGGTCGTAGAGGGAGAAATCAATTTCATCGTCGAGCTGTGTGCAGGCCTCGATGGCCATGTTCCAGGCGTTGAGGTCTTCGCCCTGCACGCTCTGCCCGTAGAAGCTGATGTCTTTGCTGAGAACTACCGGGCCGTAAACGTCGAAGGTGAGGTTGAACCTGCCGCCGGAGCCGTCGATGAAGTAGTCGTGCACACTGCCCGTTGCGCCGTCGTAGTCAAAGCCTTCCTTGTTGAGCATGTCGCTAAACGTCTGTCGGGGATTGGGCACGGTGAAGTCTGTTGCTTCGCCGTCGGCCGTAGTCTTTGGGAAGCTCACGAGAATGGCAAGCGCGCGCTGTGCGCCCGTAGTGGGGTAGGCCTGCGTGCCGATTGTGCCTGCTTTGATGCCCAGCCGCTTGCCGGGGGCGCGGCGCAGGGCTGCGCGTGACTGCCGCAGGGCATCGAGGGCGGAGCTTTTGTCATAGTTTTTTACAAAACTTAGTTCCTCGGGCGTGCGTTCGGCGAGGTTGCGTGCGCGGAGGGCGGTAGCGTTGAGGCTGCCCTCGCTCACCGTGGCATAATAAAAGAAGCCTTCGCGCTGCACCAAGGGGATGCTGTCGAGAGAGAGGTGGTAATGAAAATGTTCATCGCCGCAGAGGCGCACGGTGAGGGTGCTGCCGTCGGGCTGCGTGACGCGGCGCGGAGTGGGGTCGGCGGGCAGGGCGCGGACCACGGGCGCGGCGGCGAAGAGCAGGAGGGAAAGGAGGAGGTTGCGGATATTCATGGGGAGGATTTATTGATTTATGAGAGTAGGGGCGTTCTGCAGAACGCCCCTACTGCTTATTTCACAAAAACTTTCTTGCCGCCAACGATATAGATGCCTTTGCCCGCGCGGGTGACGCGGCGGCCGCTGAGGTCGTAGACGGGAGCGGGCTGGCCGGAGCGTTCAGGCAGGAGAACAGTGCCGATGCCCGTGTGGCTAACGAACGTGGCAGGCGAGAGGATTGACTCGCCGGCTGTGTAAACCACAGAAACGGCATAGTTGTGCTCGCCGGCAGGCATCGTCTCGCAGTAAGCAGGCTCGGCAATGGGTGCGGCGGTGAGTTTTTCGTTATCGCGGTAAACATTGTAGCCCACGAAGGTGAGACCGTCGGCAGCGCGGCGGTAGGCGATGTCGTCAATATATAATATATACTGGTCGTCGGACACGCAGCGGATAGCAAAGCGCTGAGCACTCTCGGGCAGGTCGAAGGAGATTTGCCGCCAAGAACCGGGCACGGTGATGGTGCTGCCAATCTTGGTGAAGTCGCCGGCGGCGGTGCTGCCCTCGGAATAGAGCACCTCGATGCTTTCAACAGTGCCGTAGGTGGTGTTGCTGGGGCTCTTTGCCCAGAACGTCACGGTCTGGCCGCCTGTAACGGGCGGCGAGATGAGCCAGTCGTCGTTGGCGGCAAGGCGGCTGCTGGTGAAGGCGGCAAGTACCTGCTTGCCCGAGTGGGGCTGCCAGATGGTGGTGGTGAGTCCCGCTTTCGAGGGATTGAACACCTGATAAGCCATGGCGGCACCGGCGTTGGGGTAGTCGATGTAATCGCCGTAGCCGTTCTGTATGCCGGCCGTGAGGCGGCCGTCTCCGTCGTAGAGCGTCCATTGCCCGAGGTTTTGGATGGTGAAGGCCGTGTACGACTCAAAATCTTCTACCACGTCGGCGGCTTCGGACGACTCGTTGATGTGCGGCTTTTCCCAAGAAAGCGTGCAAACGCCGTCGGAAAAATTCGCCGTGACGTTGCTCACAAACGGCAGGCCGGGCAGCACGGTGACGGTGACGGAGTTGGAGAGATTGTCCGTATCGGTGTAGTCGCCGTCGGCCACAATGCGGGCGCTGTAAACGCTCGATTCTGCAGCATCGGAGTTGGGCGTATCGGTGAGCGTGATGCTTGCCGGCGCGTCGGGAGCAACTTCCGCGCCCTCGGCTGTGCAGACCACCTTGCCGTCGCGCAGCAGTTCTACGGAGTAGTCCGTGGCAGGCTGAGAGCCCTTGTTATAATAGGAGAAGGAGAAAGTGTTGGTCTCGCCCACCTTCACCTCGCTCTTCTCTGCGGCGAGCGTGCCGGCAGCGAGGTCGCGGTCGTGCCAGTCGAAGACGGAGATATTATCCACGTAAATCACGTTCATCAGTTCGGGCGAGAGATGTCCGAGGGCTTGGAACTGCACCTGAATGGGACCGGCTGCGGCATAGGATGCCAGCGAAACGTAGTGGCGCGTCCATTCCTTTTCAACGTCTGCGCTGCTCATTTCGTTTTCTTTGAGGCGAAGCACTTCATGGCGGTTACCCGCACCGTCGCGTATGATGACGGCCAGTTCGTTCATCGCGCCGTGGTGGCGGAAGAAATGGAAGCGCAGCGTGGGATTTTCTGCGCCGGCGAGTGAGATTTTCGGAGAGATCAATGCACCCGTAGTGCCTTCCGCGCCGTTGATGTAGGCCATGAGACCGCCGTCGCCGTCCTGCGCGTCGCTGTAACTGCCCATGGCGAGGTATTTCCATTCAAAGACATCGCTTTCCTGAATGACCCATGGACCGCAGTCGATGCCGCGCTTGCTAAACGACTCGGCGTAGGGCAGGGCATAGGCATCGCCCACAAATACCGTGTCGGCGGGCGTGACAGGTCCGTTGCCTTTCAGACCGCGTGCCTGAATGCCAAACCAAGCCAGCGTCTGCTTGCCCGCCGTGGGCGGGATGGTGGTGGAGAAGGTGCGGTCGGTGGTTTCGGTCTTCTGCCCCTGCATGTCGGTGACGGTGTAGGAGAGCGTGGCGGCATTGACGTAGCCGCCGTGGGTGCCGACGGACGGAGCGTCCCAAGAGAGGGAGATGTTGCCTGAGGCATCGCAGCTCACCTTGATATTCTCTACATTGCCCGGCGTGTCCTCGCCCACATACACGGTGGTCTTTGTTTCAAGACCTGCGCCGTAGGCGTTGGATGCGATGACGGTGTAGGTGAAATTGCCGTTGGAGGTCGGCGTGTCGTTCACCGTAATCGTTTGTCCCGGCGTTACGTCGGTGAGTGTGGCGATGGTCTGCGTGCCACGCTTTACAATGACCTGTGTAAGCGCATCGAGCGGTGTTCCGCTGATGTCGGTCAGCGGCAGCGTGCAGGTAATCGTTGCGCCCAGTGCACCGGCGGCGGCAGCCGTTGCCTGCACGTTCGTTGCGGCGGCAGGGGCATGCACGGAAGCCAGTTCGCGGAGCTGCAGATCGTCGATGGTGAGGAAGTAGCCCGCTTCGTATGTGCTCGTGGCGTGCAGGCCGATGCAGGCGCGGCCGTCCGCTTCTGGACGGAATATGGCCTTGATTGTGGTGGCGGCAGCCGTGTTGACCTCCGTGGGGGGCAGGAGGCTCTGCGTCATTGCCCCCGACTGCGGGCGCGTGCCGAGCCAGGCGGAGATGATGTCGGAATAGCCGTCGGCCGAGGCTGCCTTAAACGAGAGTTCGTAAACGTGCTCCGTGTCAAGGAGGAAGGGCGGCGAAATGAGCCAGTCGTCGCCGTCGAGCATCGACTCTTCGGCAAAGGCGTAGGTCACGTTGCCTTGTTCGTAAAACCAAGTATTGTTGTCGCCGTTGGCATCTTCTATGGTAAACGACAGCAGGCTGCTCGGCGTGTTGAACGTTTCCTTGTAGGGCAGGGGTACTTCCTTGCCGAGCACAATCTCTTCCGTCGTGGCGGTTTCGCCTTTCGCGCCGCTCCAATAAGTTTCCACGTCGTAGGTGTAAACGCCGAAGCGCGTAATCTCTGCCGCCTCGGTGCAGGAGGTGGCGTTGCCTTCGTAAATGGCGGTGCCGTCGGGCTGGCGCACCACTTTATAGGTAATTGCCGTGCCGTCCACGTAACCGCCGTGTGTGCCCTGCGCCGCGCCCCAGTTGACCGTGACGAGGTTGTCCGTGCCGAGCGTGGCAGTGGGGTTGACGGCCTTGGGCGTATCGCGGCCAATCCATACGCGCTGCACGTACACGGGGCAGCGGCCGGCGGCGTTGCCGGCATCTATTTTAATAATGTGTGCGCCTTCGGTCATCGTGGCGGGCACGCCGACGTTGCTGCCGGCAGCGGCCGAGCCTTCTGCAACGACGTTCTCGTCAATGCGCACCCGGTAGGTGAGCGTTCCCGAAAGGGCATCGCCGCCAAAGGTTTGGCCGGGTAGCGTGAAGCGCACGGTGCCGCTCGTCGCGCCTTGGGGAAAGTCGGCGGCAACGTTGCTGATGCGCCCGGGAGCGGCGGCGGGGGTGAAGGGAGAGGTGGTGTAAAGTCCCACAAACTCCATGTGCTTGTCTACCACCGTGAGTTTCTCGGCAACGCCTGTCGTGAGGTTCACTTCGCACACCTCAACGTCCTTTTCCGTGCCGTGCGGCGTCATCACCCAGAAGAGGCGGCCCGTGGCGTAGTCGAACGTGGCGGATTGGTCGTACTTGATGTTTTTGCCCGTTGCGCCGATGAGCGTCAGCGCGGCGGTTTCCTTGTCCACACGCATGAGGTCGGCATATTCGCCGATGCCGTAGAGTTCGCCTTCCTTATTGCAGGAAAGGGTGAAGAGTTTTTGAGAGAGGTTGCCGATGGGCGTCACCTCGCCGGTGAACACGTTGAGCGTGCCGAGGTAATAGCTGCGCCCGATTTGGTCGTTGCCCAATCCGAAGCAACCGAACACCTGGTCGGTCACGGGGTCGTAAGTGAGGTCGGCGGCGATGCTCGTAGTGTTTTCGAGGGGCGTGTCGCTGATGAGTTTCCAATTGTCGCGGGTGTCGTAGGCACGCAGCGAAACGTCGATAGCGTCGGAATAGGTTTCGTAACTGACAATATAATATATGCCGTCGATATACACGCCGCCGCCGTTTGCTTTAAGCTCTGGCGAGACGTGCACGGCCTGTGGTGCCGTGCCGTCGTTGGCGGGAATGGAATAAACGCCATAGGGCGGCTGCTTCATGTCGCCCCATCCGTAGGCGAAAATCACGCCGCCGTAGAGGGTGGGGTAGTCGGCGGTCTGCGCTGTGCCGCGCCCTGCGCCTGCGATGCAGCAAAGCAGGAGGCAGGCAAGTTTGAGTAGGTAGTTCTGCATATTAGGGTTTTGAATTAAAGAGTAGGGGCGTTTCGCAAAACGCTCGACAAATGCGCCGCAAGGCATCAATCAATGAGGCAGTCATCAACCGGGCGTTTTGCAAAACGCCCCTACTTTTGAAAGGCTATTTTGCAATTAGTGGTTTGTATTCATCACGGCACGCGCACGGTGACGCCCTTGCCGCCGCCGATGCGTACCACATAGATGCCGCTGCCGGTGGCGATGCGGTTGGAGGCGGTGCCGTTGAGGCTGCTGATGCGGCGGCCGTCGGCGGCATAGACCTCAACGGGCAGGCCGTTCGCACCCTGTACCACGATGCAGCCTTTAGTTGTGCCGATGCGTATCTGCTGGGAGGTGAGGCGGTTGATGCCCGTTGCCACGATTTGCAGGGCTTCGGAGAGCTGCGACTCGCCCTTGTCGTAAACGGCGGTCACCTGATAGGAGTAGCTCGTGCCTTCCGTCACGTGGTCGTCATACCACACGGTCTCGGGCAGGATTTCGGTGTTGGCTTTCACACCGTCGCGGTACACGTTGTAGCCCACGAGCGAAAGCTCTTCCGTCGTTGCGCCTACGGGAATGTAGGTGATGTCGTCGATCAGGAGGGCAAACTTGCTGTCCGAAACGCAGCGGATAGCGAAGTAGCGTGCGCCTTCGGGCAGTGCCACCTTAAACTCTTCCCAACCCGATACGTTGGCAATGTTGTAGGTGTCGCCAATCTTCGTGAAGGCTTCCACGGTCGGAGTGGTTGTGGAATAAAGCACCTCGAAGCTTTCGGGCGTGTAAACGCCGCCCATGCCCGTCTTGGCGTAGAACGAAATGGTCTGTGCCTCGCCGTTCAGTTCGGGCGAGATGAGCCAGTCATCGTTGGGCGTTTCCGTCTGTCCCTCGTCGGGTGAAGCACATTTGAAGGCCACGAGCATCTGGTCGCCGCTGTGAGCGTCCCAAGTGCTGAACGGAATGCCGGCTTCAAGCGAGTTGAACACTTGGAATGCCATCGGTGCGCCGGCGTTGGGGTATTCCAGCGGACCGAACGAAGCGTCCAGCGTTATCTTAATTGTGTTCTGGCCGTCGCGGTCGATGACTTTCCAGTCGCCGATGTTGGCGATGGCGAATGCCTCGTAGGTTTCGAAGCGTTCCGTGACGCTTGTGGCGGGCATGTCGGCAAAGTCGGGTTCTTCCCAAAGGAGTTTCACGGCGTTGCCCACGCATTCGCCCGTCAGACCGCTCACGCGCGGATATTGCGGCAGCACGATTTCAACGCTTGCACTATTGCTCTCGTTGTTGGTGCTGTTCTCATCGAGCGAGCATTTGATTTTAGCGGAGTATACGCTGATTTCCTCGTCGAGGATTGTGGGCGTGTCGGTGAGCGTCAGCGTCAGCGTGGCATCTACTTCGATGTCCCTGCCGGGGGTGGTGCTGCACAGTTTGCCGTTCTTGTAGAGTTCCACCTCGTAGTTGCTGCCGCGCATCGCCTTGTTGCCCGAGTTGCGGAGCTGGAAGGTAAAGCAGCCCTGCTCGCCTGCCTTAATCTTTTCGGGTGCGGTGAGCGTGCCTGCCTGCAAGTCGTAGTCGATGGCTTCGGTAATGGCAAAGTTGTCGAACGAAGTGATATCCTCCGTGCTTTCCACAGAGATGCCGGTGAAGGCGATGCGCACGAATTGCGAGTTCTTATAGGGCGTGAGGTCGGCGGTGAAGCGGTGCCAGCCCTTTGTGTCCTGATTGAGCGTGATGAGTTCGAGCTGCTGGTAGTCGCCGTGCTCAACGCTGATTTCGATGCGCACCTGGTCGGACTTGCCCGTGAGGTAGATCCAGCTCGACAGCTGCGGCTTGCTCATCTTCGAGATGTCGATTTTGGGAGAGATGATGCGGCTCGAAACGCCGATCTTGCTCGTGCTGAATGCAATCACGCCGCCGTCGCCGTCCTGCGTACCGGCTTGCGTCACGGAACCGTCGCACGGTGTCCAGCGGGCTTCGCCGATTTCGCCGATGGCCATTTCGGGCAGCCACGGCGTGTAGGTCATGTGCACACCGGCAAAGCTTTCCGTGAGCGGTGCTTCGTAGGGTGCGCCGGCAATGGCAACCACCGTCTTCCACACGTAGCGGCCGCTGCCCGCGTTGTTGAGGGCGTAAACGGAGTAGCCTTGGTAGGCCTGTCCGCCCGAGATGTCGAGCTTGTCGCGGAAGGTCGTCTCGCTCGTGCCGAACTCGTCGGAAGAGTAACCCACGGATACTTCATAAAGCAGACCGGCGGGGTCGATGTAGCCGCCGTGCTGGCCCGTATCGGGCGCGTCCCATGTAAGCACGATGGTGCCCGGGTCGCTAAGGTCTTCCGTAGCCCTGAGGTTGCGCACGGGCCCCGGTGCGTCGAGGCCGATGTACTTGCTCTGCGTGTCGAAGTCGCCTTCCACGCCGCCGGCGATGCTATATATTTTATAGGTATGTGTGTCTTGGCTCACGCCTTCCGTGTCGCTCACGCTGATGGCCTTTCCGGGCGTTACGTCCGTCACGCGGGCGATTTCGGTGCCGTCGCGCTCTACTACGCAGCAGTCGAGGCTCTGGAGCGCACTGCCGTTGATGGCCTTAGAGGGCGCATTGAAGGTGATGGTAGCGGAGAGTGCGCCGCGCTCGCCCGGAGTTACGAGGAGGTTCTCTGGTTTGCCCGGAGCCGTGGCGGGGGTCATCGTCACGGACAAGTCGTCCACGTAGACGGTGCTCATGTCGGCAGGGCTGCAAGCCTTGACGGCGAAGTAGTAGATACCCGTTTCGGTGGGCTTGAACGAGCCGCGCAGCTTGTGCATGCGGGGTTCGTAGGTAATGGTGGTGGGAGCAATCAGTTCGGTCGTCATGGCTGCGGGCGTAGCCTCGCGTCCCACGTAGCCTGCCACAGCCTCGTCGAGCGACGTGTTGTAGGCGGTGAAGGAGAGGTGATAGAGGTTGCCGGCCTCGAGTTTCAGTCCGGGCGTGAATGCCCAGTCATCGGCGGCGTTCTTCGTGTTGTACTTATAGGAGATGCGGCCGCCGTTGAGTTCCCAGGTTGAGCCGTCGCTGTTGTTGTCCGTGATGACCCAGCCGTCGAGGGCGTTGGCGGCATCGAAGTTCTGCGTATAGGGCACACCCTGATAGAGGCCCAGTTGCAGGGCGTTGGAGGTCTTGGCCTCGCTGCTCTGCCCCTTGTAGTTGGTCACGACGTCGTAGGTGTAAGCCGTCTTGATGTCTGAGGTGATGAGGTCGGTGCAGGTCTTGTCTGCGCCCGTGTAGATCGTTACGCCATCGGGCTGGCGCGTCACGGTGTAGGTAAGCTGCGTGGCATCGATGTAGCCGCCGTGTTCGCCGCGCGTGCCTGCGGTCCAGCCTATGTTGATGTGGCTGCCTGCGTCGTCGGTGCTGGCCAGCGTGGCGGTCACGACGCTGGGTTTTGCCGGCGTGTCTTCGCCAATCCAGCCCTGAACGGTGTAGGGCGCGCTCAATGCCGTGCCCTTTGAGATAACCACCGTCACCGTGTGCAAGCCGGCTGCTTCCACGCTCACGGTCTCCGTCACGGCACTGCCTGCTTCGGCCGTGCCGCTGGCGGCCGTAGTGCCGTCAATCATGATGTTGTAGCCTAACGTGCCTGCGAGGGCAGCGCCGTCGGCATCGGTCGAGGGCATCGTGAAGGAAATAGTACCCGTGAGGGCATCGTTCACGAAGGTGGCCCTGATGGTCGTGATCGGCGCGGGTGCGGTCTGCGTCTCTACGTCTTGGAAGGTGGTCAGGCCGCAGATATTATCGCTGCTCCATGTCCCGAAGTACGAATAGTCGCCCAGTAGCGTTGCTTGCGCCGTAGCGGGGTCTACCATCCACAGACCAAAGTCCGAGTCACCTCCACCTCCTTCATATTTATAAACGGTGGTCCAATAGATAACGCCCGTTTCCATGTCGCAGCAGGCGGATTGCTTCCACGGCGCGATAGTCGGCACGTTGATAGTGCCAATCTCGGTGGCTGCGCCCGTACTCTTATCGATCGTATAGAGTTTGCGCGATACGCCGATTGCGTAAATCACGCCGTCCTTGTTGCAGGCAATGGCCACCATGCGCTCGGGCAGTGTGGCAATCGCTTCCACTTCATAGCCGTTGTCTACGGGCGAGTGCATCTTGATGCGTCCGAAGACGTTGAAGAGGTATGCCTCTACCGCGTCGTCGAAGATACCGTAAATTGCGCCCGACGTGGGGTCGAACGTAATGTCTGCGCCGAGGTTGTTGAAGTTGGTCGTTGCAGAGTACATCAGTTCCTTTACCTCCCACGTCTGCGGGTCGTAGAGCGTGAGGGTGGCGGGGAACGTGATTTGCGAACCTTCTTCCTTATAGTCGAGGGCGTAATACGTCTTGTTGCCGTATGTGCCGCCGGCGTAGGCTTTCTTGCCTATGGCTACAGCCGACATGTTCGAGGCATCGTTGATGTCGATAGAATAGATGCCTGCGCCGCTGTAATATTCGCCATACGAGTCATAGATGTAGCCGTAGAGCGTCGGTGCATTCTCTACTACCCTCATTGTGGGCGGCGCGGCCTGCCGCTGTGCCTTGACGGCGGCTCTCCGCGTGATTTCCTGACTGCGCTGCTCCGCCGTCTGGCCCTGCGCTGCCGCGTCTTGGGGCGCGAAGGCGGAAAGAACGGCAACGAGCACTAAGGAAATGCTCTTGAAAAGTAATTTCATCTTCATGTTTTTGTGGTTTTTATGAATTTAAAAATAATATATTGCCAACAATAGCGCATATAGGTCGCCAAAGTTACGAAAAAACTATTGGAAACTTGCACTTTGTGCTGTGATAGTGCGCTTTTTTGAGCAAAATATAATAGTTTGGCAACGTTCTTTGTGCGTTTTGCCTGCGTTTTCCATGGTGTGGTGCATACAAATCGGAGGCGTGCCAATTGTGTGGCGCGCCTCCGTCATGCTGTCTATTTGTTGCAGATCTTATTTCGATTCATCTCCTTTGTTCATGTAGCCCCAAAGGGAACTGTTGTAATCGTCGGAGATGCCTTTTTTGTTTGTCAGGATTTCGTTGGTCTCCATTGTGTTATCGGCTTCAAGTTCCGAGAAGCCGAGCAACGAGCTTTCGGTGTGCAGGTCAAAGGTTTGCAGTTCGGGGGAAATATATCTTTTCATAATATGCTTCCTCCTTGATAATTTTTCCTGCCTCCTTGATGTTTTTTAGTATCTGCGCAGAAAAAGTTTGTTACAAAGTTTGTAACAAGCGTTACAAACTTTGTAACACGTGTTAGAAACTTTGTAATACATGTTACAAACTTTGTAATAAAAAATATCTTATAGGATAGTAAAAGCTATCAAGGAGATAGCAAAAAATATCTGCGCAAACAGGAAAACTGTCTGCGCAGAGCGAGAAAAATTTCATATAAGACACGGCTGCTCCCTGCTATAAAAGTGTCAAAATAAATATTGTTGCAGATGTGCCCCTGCAAGGGGCTAATAAATTAGCGTAGGGGCTTGCCCCTACGTATAGCGTTGCATGTACGATTGCCCCTGTAAGGGGCTTATAATTAAAAGAACGTTTGTGCAAGGCGAG
>JBJEAH010000032.1:0-3160 GCA_051868815.1 Alloprevotella sp. | reverse complement strand
CTCAGTATCGGCGTGGAGAGCGGCACCTCTGAAATGGGCACGGAAACCACCGACTACTCCTTCAAGTTTGCCAAACGCTTCTGGGGCGACCGCATCAGCGTCATCGTGGGCGGCAAGGTGAGCACGGGTGAAGATGCCACCAACTCCGCCGCCAGCATCATCGACAACATCAGCGTGGAGTATCGCCTCGACAAGAGTTCCTCGCGCTACGTCAAGATGTTCTACGACCGCGACACGCGCGACCCCCTCGAAGGGCAGCTCACGAAGACGGGCGTCGGCCTCGTGCTGCGCCGCAAGACCGACAAACTCGGCGAACTCTTTATATTCAAAAAGAAGAAATAATAGCGTTGGTGGAAATAGTAATTAACATGATAAAGGTATTAACTGCCTGGGAGGCAGTACGGAGCGAAGCGACGATAACCGGGGACGAAGTCCTCGGGAAAGGCTATTGTGGAGGTTTTGCCTGTAAGGCAGTACGCCTGTGGCGTGGCAAACTCCTATGGCGTAGTGCCTTCCAGGCACATCGTCTTCGTCTCACCTTTCCGAGGACTTCGTCCCCGGTTACCATCGCTACGCTCTGTAGTGCCTTCCAGGCACTTTTTCCTACCCCCTCCCTCCTCCTTGCCGCCCTATTTGCCCTCCTTCTTGCCTCCTGTTCCACCACGTCGCATCTTCCCGAGGGCGAGCAGCTGTATATCGGCATTGCCGACATCGACTACAACAACTCCTCCGCTGCCAAGAAGAGCAAGAAGGCGGCCAAGAAATCCGCCGCCCCCGACAGCGTGGGCGTAATCACCTCAATCGGCGATGCCGTCAAGGCGGTGAATGCCGTGCTCGAAGGAAGGGGCGCGGGCAATCTCGAGGCTTTGGCACAGTTTGCTGCCGACAGCCTTTCAAAGGAAGAGCGTGCCCGCCTCAAGGCAGCCGCCGAGCGGCAGGCCAAGGATTTTGAAACTGCCAAAGAGGAGGTTGATGCCGTGCTGGCTTATCCGCCAAACAATGCCCTCTTCGGTTCGTCGTCGCTGCGCTCGCCCCTGCAAATAGGTCTTTGGGTGCACAACGGCTTTGCCGAGAAGAAAAGCAAGTTTGGCAAATGGGTGTACCGCACCTTCGGCACAGAGCCTGTGCTCATCAGCACAGTAAGTCCCGAAGTGCGCACCAAGGTGGCGACCAACACGCTCCACAATTACGGTTTCTTTCGCGGCACAGTGGGCTACGAGGTCATCACTTCGCCCAAGAACCCCAAGAAAGCCCGAATAGCCTATAAAGTAAACTCCGGCCCGCTCTCGCGCCTCGGTTCGGTGGAATACGTTGGCTTTCCCCATGGCATGGACAGCCTGCTGCGTGCCAGCAGCAGTGCCTCTCTGTTGCACAAGGGCGATGCGTTCAGCGTGGTGAACCTTTCCGATGAAAAGACGCGCCTTGAAAAACTCTTCCGCGAAAACGGCTACTACTTCTTCACCGGTTCCTATACCACCTACCTTGCCGACACCCTCATGCAGCCCGGCAGGGTGCAGTTGCGCATGCGCCCGACGGCCTTGCCCGAAAAGGTGAGCCACCCATGGTACATTGGCAAAACCACCGTCAGCGTGCGCCGCAACGACAGCGAGACGCTCGACAAGCACATACGCCGCCGCAGCTATAACTATATCCACGGCGGCGACAAAATGCCCCTGCGCACGGGACTCTGGCGGCGCAGCATCAGTCATAGGCGCGGCGAACTTTATAGTCTTTCCGACGAAAACGTCACGCTCGAAAAACTCGGTGCGCTCGGCGTGCTCTCGCAAGTCTCGGTAGACTATATCCCGCGCGACACGCTCCCCACTTGCGACACCCTCGACATTGTGGTCACCGCCACGCTCGACAAACTCTACGAGAGCACCTTCGAAATGAACGCCACGATCAAGAGTAACCAGCAGATAGGTCCCGGCATCTCCTACGAACTTGCCAAGCGCAACGCATTTCGCGGCGCGGAAAAAGTGTCGTGGAAGATATTCGGTTCTTACGAATGGCAGACAGGTGCGGGGGCAAAGGGCGGCAACTCCCTGCTTAACTCCTACGAACTCGGCACGCAGCTGGCGTTCGACTTCCCCCGTCTCATGCTCCCAGGCAATAGCCGCCGCCTGCGCCGCCTCACGGCCAATACCGTCTTTGCCATCGATGCAGACTGGAAGAACCGCAGCAACTTCTTCAACATGGTGAGCACGGGCATCAGTGCCACGTACAAGTGGCACAAGAAAGCTACGCTCAAGCACGAACTCACGCTCTTCGATTTCAGTTTCGACAAACTCCTCCACACCACCGCCGCCTTCGACTCTATCATGACCGCCAACCCCGCGCTCTATATGAGTATGCGCGACCAGTTCGTGCCGACGTTTGGCTACAGTCTCACTTACGCTTCCGCTGCCTCCCACCGCAATGCCACGTGGGTGCAGGTGGCAGCCAAGGAGGGCGGCAACCTTATCTCGGGCATTTACGCCGCCTTCGGCAAACCCTTTGACCGGCAGAACAAGGAGCTCTTCGGCAACCCCTTTGCGCAGTTCCTCAAATTCACAGCCGAGGTGCACCACACCATTCGCATCAACCGCGATGTCAAACTCGCAGCCCGCGCTTTCGGCGGTGTGATTTTCTCCTACGGCAATGCCCTCCGCGCCCCCTATTCCGAGCAGTTCTACGTGGGCGGTGCCAACAGCGTACGTGCCTTCACCGTGCGCAGCATCGGTCCCGGCAATTTCCGCGCCGCCGACAGCAAATACGCCTATATGGACCAGACGGGCGACGTGAAACTCGAAGCCAACGTCGAACTGCGTGCGCGGCTTTTCGGCAGCCTCCACGGCGCGGTGTTCCTCGATGCCGGCAACGTGTGGCTCACGCGAGATGACCCCAACCGCCCCGGCGGCAAGTTCAACGCCAAGAACCTCGGCAAGCTGGCCGTCGGCACGGGCGCGGGCTTGCGCTACGACCTCGACTTCATCGTCATCCGTTTCGATGTGGGCATCGGTCTGCACGCGCCCTACGATACGGGCAAGAGCGGCTGGTACAACATTCCCCGTTTCAAGGACGGCGTAGGTCTTCACCTTGCCATCGGTTACCCGTTCTAAGGGGAGAGGGTGTGTCAAAATAAATATTGTTGCAGATGTATCCCCTGTAAGGGGAAAAT
>JBJEAH010000031.1:0-16750 GCA_051868815.1 Alloprevotella sp. | reverse complement strand
TTATAATTTTTCCGATGTGCTTGAAAGTGAAAATCTCCTTGATTTTCGCAGAAATTTTCTCCGGGCAAATTTCTCTCGTCATAATTATCCTTAAAATTTCTCCCCACGTTGCCTTAACGATTGCAAACGCCAAATTGACGTTCTGCGCAGGGAGTGAAAAGACATTAACAAGTTTTGCCTTTCTTGCCTAATTAAAACTTTGCCTTTTAGGGCAACTTGCATAGGATTTGATGATGCGATACCGAATTATCTTAGCAGATAAAGCCCGAAAACGCATTTTTTCGTAACTTTGCGCAAATTCCACAATAATATATTATAACCCTATGAGATTTCTTGCCCATAGAATGTTGCTTTTGATGCTCGCCCTCACAGTGTGCTTAGGGGCAGAAGCAAAAAAGAAAAAGCAGGAGCCGGTATATCTGTTTGGTTACGGCATCGCCCTGCTCGATTCTACCACGTACCTTTCGGCTGTCGTGCGCCTCGACAGTGCCACGATTGATCCAAAAACGAAAACCCTAAACTCTATCGTGCGCTATTCCAACCAGTTTCGCACCTACCTCGAAGCCTTATACGAGTCGCACGTCACGTGCACGGTGTTCTACGATAAGAGCAAGGCCAAACTGGAAAAGAAATACCTCAAAATGCGCAAACGCGTCAATGACGACAAGTCGTTGAAACTAAAAGAAATTCCGGCGGACGAATTTAAGTTTGTCTGGGTGTCCAAGGAGGTTGAAGTAAAATCTGAGGTGGTCGGCGAAATCGCAAAAGACCATTCAAAGAAAAAGAAGAAAAAGGCGCCTGCACCCGTCAGCGAATCTAAGGAAAAACAGAAATCATCAAATAAAGGAAAACGTGGAACACGCTAATACTTTGTATTTTAGAGTTGCCGGGTTGAAGTTTTCCGTAAGCTCTGATGCAGCGTTGCCGGAACTGCAAAGCCTGCTGCCGTCCTATCGGACTTTTTACGAAAAAGAGGCGACAGACGATGCGCCCTTGTTTGAACTGTCGGCACACATAGCAGGCAAAGACGAGCAGCCTGCCGACCCTGAAGGCCAACTTCTGCATACGTTCGACGAACCAGACATCATTCAGGAATTTTACGCCGAACCGCAGGGCGGACACAGCATTCGCATCTACACCCATCCGCGCTCGCTGGCAGCTGTCCTGCACGCCTCGGCCGACTGGCGGCAGGCACGCGCCGAGATCTTCGGCAGCAAGGACACACAAAGCTATGCTCTGGGCAATGTCATCATGATGCTCTACGCCCTCACGGCACTCGATGCCAACGCTTTGCTGATCCACGCCTCCGTGATAGAGCATGGCGGAAAGGGCTACATATTCCAAGGCAAGAGCGGTACGGGCAAAAGCACGCACTCACGCCTTTGGCTGAAATATATCCCCGACACGGACTTGCTCAACGACGACAACCCCGTGGTGCGCCTCATGCCCGACGGCACGGTGCGCGTGTTCGGCACGCCGTGGAGCGGCAAGACACCCTGCTACATCAACCGCAGCGTACCCGTAGGCGCATTCGTGCGCCTGTTTCAAGCACCCGCCAACAAAATTGTGCAGATGCAGCCGCCTTTGAGCGGGGCATCGATAGTCGGTTCTTCTTCGGGTATGCGCTGGGATACAGATTTTTATACCCGTATGTTGCAGCTTTCATTCAGTATCGCCAAGCAGACGGGCATCTTCACCCTGCACTGTCTGCCCGATGAAGAGGCTGCGCGGATTTGCCACGCTGCGGTGACAAAACAATAGCGACATTATGCCGAGCAAAACCCTCCCCAATCACATTTTCGTAGGCGAAATCAAGCGTGCGCTTGACGAGGGACGTACCGCCACGTTCCGCGTCAAGGGCTACAGCATGCGCCCCTACCTTGAGCACCTGCGCGACAAGGTGGTGCTTGCCCCCGTAAGGCCTGATGCCTTGAAACCCGGCGACGTGATACTGGCAGAAGTGGCGGAGCGCGTTTACGTGCTGCATCGCCTCGTGCGCCGCGAGGGCGACCGCCTCACGCTCAAAGGCGACGGCAACGCCGTGGGCACGGAGCACTGCCGCGTGCAGGACGTAGTGGGCATCGCGACGGGCTTCATGCGCAAGGGGCGCGAGGAAGTGGAGCCGCTCACAACGATCAAGTGGCGCGTCTACTCCTATCTCTGGATGCACCTCGACCCCGTGCGCCGCTATCTGCTGGCGCTGCACCGCCGCGTGTGGCTCAAACTCTTTCCCGTAAGGCATTTGCCGGAAGAGTAGGGGAAATATGACTTGATTTTCATTAGTAACAACTAATAAGAAACCTATTAAATATGAACATCAAAAAAGGATTTGAGCTGCGCGACGTTTGCGGCGAAAAGGTGATTATTGCCTCCGGACTTGAAAACCTTGATTTCACCAAACTCATCAGCGTAAACGAAACGGGCGCAGACATATGGAACCTGCTGCTCGAAGGCGCAACGACCGAAGAGGAACTGATAGCCAAATTCCTCGAAATGTACGAGGGCGACGAGGCACAGATGCGGCGCGAAGTGGCAGCCTTCCTCAAAGAACTGGCTGAAATCGGCGTATTGGAATAATATTATAAATGCGTTGGTTGAATGAGTAATCAGCCTGACGCTCTGAAAGACAACTGCAAGTTGTCGCAAAGTTGTCCCAGTTGTCGTCATAATGAAAACGGCAACTCAGACAATAAATGTTGTCAAAAGTTGTCTCTGTTGTCGTATAAACAAAAAGACAGCATAGACAATTCAATCAAAGGATATTATAAACTTAATTATATGAAAGAGTTAGAACTCAAATACGGCTGCAATCCCAATCAGAAGCCGGCGCGTATTTTTATTGAGAACGGCGAGCTGCCCATCGAAGTGCTCGGCGGACGTCCGGGTTACATCAACTTCCTTGATGCCCTCAACGGCTGGCAACTCGTGAGCGAACTCAAAGCCGCCACCGGCCTGCCCGCCGCCACCTCGTTCAAGCACGTGTCGCCTGCCGGCGCGGCTGTGGGGTTGCCCATGAGCGAAACGCTGCGCAAAATCTACTTCGTGGACGACCTCACCGAACCGCTCACGCCCATTGCCACGGCTTACGCCCGCGCCAGAGGCGCAGACCGCATGTCGTCGTACGGCGATTTCATCGCCCTTTCTGATACCTGCGACCTCGCCACGGCACTGCTCATCAAGCGCGAAGTGAGCGACGGCGTGATTGCCCCCGGCTTCACGGACGAAGCTCTCGAAGTGCTCCGCGCCAAACGCAAAGGCACGTATTGCATTCTTAAAATTGACGCCGCTTACCGCCCCGAACCTTTGGAGCGCAAGCAGGTGTTTGGCATTACCTTCGAGCAGGGACGCAACAACATCGACCTCACCTCAGATGCCCTCTTTGAAAATATCCCTACCGACAACAAGACTTTCACGCCCGAGGCAATCCGCGACCTGCGCATCGCGCTCATCACGCTGAAATATACGCAGAGCAACTCCGTGTGCTACGCTAAGGACGGACAAGCCATCGGCATCGGCGCCGGACAGCAGAGCCGCATTCACTGCACACGCCTCGCCGGCAACAAGGCCGACATCTGGTGGCTGCGCCAGCACCCGAAGGTGATGAACCTCCCTTGGGTGGAGAAGATACGCCGCGCCGACCGCGACAACACCATCGACATCTATATTTCCGACGACTACGAAGACGTTTTGGCAGAAGGCACCTGGCAGCAGTTCTTCACCGAACGCCCAGAACCGCTTTCGCGCGTGGAAAAGAAAGAATGGATTGCCAAGAACACGGGCGTTGCCCTCGGGTCTGACGCTTTCTTCCCCTTCGGCGACAATGTCGAGCGGGCGCACAAGAGCGGCGTGGCATACGTGGCACAGGCCGGCGGCAGCGTGCGCGACGACCATGTTATCGAAACCTGCAATAAGTATGGCATCGCCATGGCCTTCACCGGCGTGCGCCTGTTCCACCATTAATAAATATTATTATGAGAAAAGCAGGCGACGAAGAAATAACGCAGGCCATTATGGGCGGCATCGCCTTTCGCGGCGCGAAACTCCGTGAACCCGCTGACAAGGAAGGCAAGGTGAAGACCAAGGCCAAGAAGAAAAAGTATATCACCGGCGCACACGGTTCGGGGTCGGCGAAGATGAAAGCCGAAATACGCCGCCGCCGCGCCAATAGGCATAAGAAATAGTCGGGTAACTTGTCTACTCGTCTACTCGTTAACTAAAAACACATGATAAAATTGTTTCTCATAGTGCTCGGCATCGTTGCCGTCTGCGTGGCATTGCTTTCGGTGCGCCTGTTTGTGGGGCGCGAGTTCGTGCATACCCATGTGGAGGGCAACAAGGAACTGCACCGGCGCGGTATAAAATGCGCCCGCGCCATGGACGCAGAGATGAGGAGTAAGGGGAATAAAAAAATCAATAACTAACCCAATAGAACAAAATGAAAAAGTTTATGCGTATGGCCACGGGCTTGTGCCTCGTCGCAACAATGGCCATGGTGTCTTGCAAGAAAGGCGATAATCCCGCCGACAAGGTGAAAGGCGGTTCGGGTCTGCCTAAGGCAGAGGCTGCTGCCAAGGGTGGCGATATTGCTTTCGTTGAGGTGGACAGCCTTGCCACGGCATACCAGTTCTGCATCGACGGACAGAAAGAACTCGAAGCCAAGCACACCAACTTCCGTCAGCAACTGGCAGCAAAGGAGCGTGCCTTGCAGAGTGCCGCCGAGCAATTCCAAAAGAAATATCAGTCGGGCGGTTTTACCAACGAGGCAGATTTCAACAAGGCGCAAAACGCCCTGCAAAATCAGCAACTGCAACTCCAAAAGTTTCAGGAACAACTTGAAACGCAGATGGCAGAGGCAACCAATGCCTATCAGGAAACCCTGCGCGACAGCCTCAACAATTTCCTGAAAGAGTATAACAAAGACCGCCGCTACAAAATGATTCTTTCGAAGAGCGGCGACAATATGCTCTATGCCGACAAGAGTCTCGACATCACCAAGGAGGTGATTAACGGTCTGAACAAGCGTTACAAGAAAAAGTAAAAGTCATCATTCGCCTTCCGGCACAACAATTTTAGCCACGAAACTATGACACAAATATGTGCCGCAGTTTCGTGGCTAATTGCTTATTTATATGGTCTATAGGGAGTGAAAGGGAACTTTCCTATCTTGTTAAAAACGTCCGTTTAATGGTTTGCTTACTGATATTGCCATGCGGCGCACACGGCGGGTGTAGGCGATACGCCCCTACTTCCTTTTCTTCTTTCCGTAGAGCCTGTCGAGCAAATCCTCGCGGCCGAGGCGGCGCAGGGCGGCGGTGATTTTACCGCGCTCTTCGGGCTTGTACCAAAAGAAGAACATGCGCTGGCGCAACTTTTCGGCAGGCGTTTTTGCAGAGAAAACGGGTTCGAGGGTGTAAGGGTGGTAGCCGCTGTACCATGCCTCCGTGCTCACGGTCATAGGCGTGGGCGTAAAGTCCTGTACCTGCTCCAGCTGGAAGTCCATGTCCTTGGTCTGCGCCGCCAGTTCCGCCATGTCCTCTTCGAGGCAGCCGGGGTGGGAAGAGATGAAGTAGGGAATGATTTGCTGGCGCAAGCCCGCTTCGCGGTTGATGCGGTCGAAGATGCGCTTGAAGTCGCCGAAGAGTTTGAACGGGGGCTTGCGCATGAGGCGCAGCACGCGGTCGGAGGTATGCTCGGGCGCCACCTTCAGGCGGCCGCTTACGTGGCGCGTTATCAGTTCGCGCGTGTATTCGTCGGCCGCGCGGTCGATGGCCTCGTCGCCGCTGCGGTGAAGCAGCAGGTCGTAGCGCACGCCGCTGCCGATGAAACTCTTCTTGATGCCCGGCAGCGCGTCCACGGCGCGGTAGAGCGCGGTGAGCGGGCGGTGGTCAGTGTTGAGGTTGGGGCAAATCTTCGGGTGAATGCACGAGGGACGCTTGCAACGCTCGCAGAGTGCGCGGTCGCGCCCGCTCATGCCGTACATATTGGCGGACGGGCCGCCGAGGTCGCTCAGGTAACCCTTGAAACCGGGCATTTGGGCTATTTCCCTCACCTCGCGCAACACGCTCTCGCGGGAGCGGCTCATGATGAATTTGCCCTGATGCGCAGAGATGGTGCAGAAGGCGCAGCCACCGAAGCAGCCGCGATGCAGGCACACGGAAAACTTAATCATCTCGTAGGCGGGAATGCGCTTGCCCTTGTATTTGGGGTGGGGCAGGCGGGTATAGGGCAAATCGAAAGAGCGGTCGATTTGCTCCGTAGTCATTGGGGGAAACGGCGGGGCTACTACCAGGAACTTGTTGCCCACTTGCTGAATGATGCGCTGCGGGTGCAGCCTGTTGCTCTCTTCCTCAATGTGGCGGAAGTTGGCGGCGTAGGCGCGGCGGTCTTTCAGGCAGGTCTCATGCGATGCCAGCTGAATGTCGTCTTCCGAAATGCCGCCGGGAATATCATTTTGATGGCAAAGCGTCACGGTTTGCGGCACGGGCTTGCGCCTTAGCAGCATCTGAAAATCCGCCGTGCTGCAAAAGGCATCGGGGCGGCCGTGCAGCACGCGGTCTTCAATCTCCCGGCAAAGCCTTTGAACGGGCAGTTCACCCATACCATATATAATAAGGTCTGCTCCGCTGTCGCAAAGAATGCCGGGGCGCAGGCGTTCCTGCCAATAGTCGTAGTGGGTCACGCGGCGCAGCGATGCCTCGATGCCGCCGAGCACTACGGGCACGTCGGGAAAGAGTTGCTTTAAGATTTTGGTGTAGACAACAGTAGGGTATTCCGGGCGCATGTCGTGGCGGCCGTCGGGGCTGTAAGCGTCTTCGGAGCGCAGGCGGCGGTTGGCGGTGTACTTATTGACCATCGAGTCCATCACGCCCGGCGAGATGCAGAAAAAGAGGCGCGGCCGCCCGAGTTTCTTAAAGTCGCGGAAGTCGCCGTGCCAGTCGGGCTGCGGCACGATGCACACGCGCAGCCCCTCGGCTTCGATGATGCGCGCGATGACCGCCGTGCCAAACGAAGGGTGGTCTACGTAAGCATCGCCCGAGAATATGATAACGTCGGCGCAGTCCCAGCCGCGCAAGTCCATCTCCTTGCGCGTGGTGGGCAGCCAGTCCGTAAGTTGCAGTTTCTTCATTCCGTGGGTTCGGCAGCCTTGTTTTGTTTCCAATCGAGATAGAGCAGGATAAGATTTTTCAAGCCGAAGGCTTTCATGCTGTCGTGGTAAATCACGTCGATGCAAAGGTCGAGCAAGTCTTTCGAGTTTTCCGTCTGGTGGGCGATAAGCGAGCGGATATTCAGGCGCAGTTTGTCCAAAACGGCTTCCGTGACGTAGCCCGTGGAGTCCACGAGGTCGCGAAAGAGCAAGTACTTCTCGATGGTTTGGAGGTTCTCTTCAGAAATCTCGATGCTTCGCGTGCCTTTTTCGTTGAGTTGAATGGTATACATAGTGGTAAGGAGTATAGAGTAGATTAATTATTTTGTTGAGAAAGTAGGGGCGTTTTGCAAAACGCCCCTACTCAAGCAGAAAGCGTAGGATTGCCCTCATGGCCAGGCGGCGGCGTTCGGTATCCTTGATGCATTCAAAAGGAAAGCCCATGACGACGGCGGCGTTGTGCTCCGTGCGGAAAGCAGTGCCGGCGCCGCGGCCGTCGGCATAGCAAAAGGCGGAGAAAGCGCCTTCGCCGTGCGGCATAAGCACATCCGGGCGTTGTGCCGCATAGTGTACGGCATTGGGAATGCGATAAATATCAAATTCCATGTTCAGTCCGCGCACCGTTTCGAGCGAATCGGCGGCAGCGCGGCCTTGCGGCGCGTAATGCAGGACGTTTTGGGCAAAATCTCTTTCGGCAGGCGTAGCGAGGTCTTTGCCGAGGAACGCGCCGCTCGCCAGCATGCGCCCACCGGAGGCCATGTAGCCGGAAAAGGCTTTGACGAGGCGGGGCGTGAAAAGTTTGAAGCGGCGGAAGTCCTGCGGCGCAAGGCGTTGCAGGCCGCCGATAAAGTCGACGGCGCGGTAGCCTTTGAGGCTGACATCGCCGTCCTCAACCGCCGCGCGGCTGCACGAGCAGAACGACGTGCCTTCAAGGGCGAGCATCGCCGTGCCATGCTCGAAGGCAAAGTCGAACGTATTGCCGGCAATCGTTTCCCCTTCCAGTTCGCCGGTGGAATAACCTGGCGCATCTGCGCCCTCGGACGCGGCAGAGAGAGGCGCGAAGTTAGTTTGACGGCCGCAGTAGGGAGCGGCGGCGATGTAGGGCACGCCGATTTCTTCTTCCAAGATAAACCCTACGCTGTCGGGCGTCTCGATGCGCGCGGGACCGCTAAGACGGTCGAAACCGTTGATAATCAAAACGCGCGCCTTTTCTTTCGGTGCTTTATACACACAGAGCGTTTCGGAGGGGAAACTCACGCCGCCGGCGTTGGCGGCAGCGACGCGGAAACTATAAACCATGCCCTCGCGGATAGGCAGCTGCACGCGCGGTTGGCTGGCGGCGCGGACCGTTTGCCCGTTGTCGAAATCGCCATTGCCGAGGCGCGTATATATAATATATGTATCAGGCTTTGCCGTTGCCTCCAAAGAATCCTCCGTTGCGCTCCACGAGAGCTCCACGCTCTGTCCGTCAGCGTCGAGCAAGGCAGAGAAGCCGTGCGGCGGCAAAGGCTGGACGATAGGCGCGGGCGCACCGTTGTGCATATATGCCGTGAAACGCAAAAGAGTTTTATACACCGAACGCGCCAGCTGAAACTTAAAGAGCGGGTCGTGCGCGTATTTCATATCCGTGAAGTTCTGATGCGAAAACATTTCGAGGATAGCCGACGGCACGCCGGGCATACGCGTCTCGGCATAGTTGCGGTCCCAAAGTTCGCGGCGCGTCCAGGTGCCTTTGACGAAAGGCCCTAAATCGCGCACCATGCCGGAAAGCAAGGCATCTGCCAAATCGTGGGAAGCATATCGCGACACGCCGGATTTATATACGCTATCCACCGCCGCGTGCTTGGCAGTGCAGATGCCCAAAGAACCGTAAATGCAACCGTCGCGCCTGATGCCGGCATCGGTGTGCAGCGCCAGTGAAAGCTCAAACGGCACACCGCGCCCGAGGGTGTCGGGAAGGAAAGTGCTGCCGCCCGTGAGCGTATTGAGGTAATGCGAGCGCGTGCGCAGGTCGTCGCGGTAGTCGCTCGCGCCCCGCTCCGTATTGAAAAGCGTGTCGGCAAGTCCTGCCCACTGCGTGTAATAGCGTGCCGCTTCAAAAGCGCGCGCCACGCCGCTCGTGCCCAATCCCTCGCGGTCAGCCTGTCCCATACCTCCGCCGAAACGCACCGCGTCGGCAGTCACCGTGCCCTTATGCCCGCTATATGAGGAGAGCACCACGCAATTGTTCTGATTAAGGCCTTCGTCAAACTCGAACGTTCCGAGATACACCCACGTGCCGCCGCCCATACGCTGATTGACGCGAAACTGTGTGCGGCCGCCTTTGTGGCAGACCGTATAAAGCGCATCGGGAATGCTATTGGCAAGACTCAGATAACTGACATAAACGGCATAGCGTCCCGCCTTGCCGAAACGGGGTATCCACATGGCGGTCGCCTCGTTGCTCAGATGGTTTGCCGCCTCGGCATAGCGCACCGTGCCTCCGCCAAATAGGCGCGTGCTGTCAGTAAGCAGGCCGCCGCCGAAACCGAAGCCCACGCTGTCGGGAAAGGAGTGCCACGTCGCCGCGCCGCCGTTGGTCTCGGCATAAACGCCCCGGCGGTTGCCGCCATCGTTGTCCACAATGACCTCCGCGCTTTGGAAATCGCGCTCCACGGGGCAGCCGATAACGGCACCCGCATTCTCGAGCATCGGAAATAGATAGGGGATAACAATGGAACGGCTCAGCAAATCCTCACGTGTGCAGTAGAGGCGCGGCCGCTGCCAGCGCCATTCTCCGTCTTTGAAGTAACGCCCGTGGCTGGGCCAAATAAAAAGATGACGGCCTTGCAGTCCCGCAGAAATCTTATAGGGAAGAGAAATGTTTTCTACCCAAGGATTATCCCTGAAATCATTATCGCCGTAACGCCGCGCCTCGTCGCGCCCGCGCTTCCGCAACATGTTGGGCACGAGCACCTCCATCGGCACCCCCTTGTGCGAATAAAGCTGAAGCGAATGCTTCGCAAAAGTCTCGGGCAGGCAGGAGGCGATACCTTTATATACAGCCTCCAATCGCCCGGGCGTAAATGGCTGCGAGGAGAAAGGTTCGTTGCAAAAAATATCTATGCGCCTCGCCTCGCCGTCGATGCGGACGCTGTCGGCCCGCATACCGCCGTGGGGCGCGTAGCCCGCAACGGCATACGACTGAAAGAAACCGCCGATCGCCGCCTCCGCTTCCTTTGCCGTTTGCGCCGCAGCGGCAAAAGGCAGACACAATATTATATATATGTATATGTACTTCGCCGTTTTCAAAAAACTCATTTCACAATGATTTCATCCGTGAAGAGCCAACCGCCAAACGCACCCGGCAACGCCTTGACGCGGACAAAGCGCGCCTTTGCCGCGCGCCCTTTGAACTGCTCGGTGCGGAAGCCCGGCTTGTCGGTTTTCTCAACGGTATTTTCTGAAAGATATATTTCCTTGAATGCTTTGCCGTCGGCCGAGACTGCCACGGAGAACGAGGCGGGGAAGTAGATTTCCGCGCCGCACACCTGCATGAACGTCGCTGCCACCGATGACACGGTGCGCTCCCTGCCGAGGTCGATGGTCACGTCCAGTCCTTCCTTGCCGATAAAGCCTTGCCAGCGTCCGTCGCCATAGGTCCAGCCTCCTTGAAGACCGTCGGTGAGGGCGGTTTCTCCTGCTGCGGGATAAGGCTTTCCGTAGGGCGCGTTGTAAGTCACCTTAGCGCCGAGTGCGTTGTGCTTCACCGTGCGGTTGCGCTCGGGACGCTCGCCGATTTCCCCTTTCAGGTCGAAGGCATGCACGCCCTTGCCGCGCAGTTGCCCGGTCTCATTGAGCACGCGGCGGCGGAAGTCGGAAAAGTCCTTCGTTTTCGTGCCGTTCCAGCCTATTTCGGCAATGGCCAGCACGCGCGGATAAAGCATATACTCAGCGTGCTCCGCCGTCGGCACATATTCTGTCCAAAGATTTCCCTGCACTCCGCGCACGTTTTTCAGTTCTTCGGCATTGAAATATTCGAGGGGATTGAAGGCGTACACCTGTTCCAAGGGCAAATATCCGCCGATGGCTTCGGGCTGCGTCGGGGGTGCGTCCTGATAGCTGTCTAGATAGCAGAACTTGCCCGGAGAAAGGATCACGCGGTTGCCGGCGGCGATGGCCTTCTTGCTTTGGTCGACGTTGCGCCACACCATGACGTTCGTGTTCTTTGCAAGATGGTCGTCAATAATCTCGTCCCAGCCGATGAGATGCCTGCCGTGGCGTTCGAGGAATTGCTCGAAATGACGGATAAGACTGGCTTGCAACTGATTTAAATCTTTCAAACCCTCCTCGCGCATCTTTCTCTGACACAGCGGGCAGTTGCCCCAAGAGGCTTTACCCGCCTCGTCGCCGCCAACGTGGATATCCTTGGAGGGAAAAACGTCCATCACTTCAAGAAGCACGTTTTCGAGGAAATCATAAGTGCCGGCGTTGCCCGGGCAAAAGTCAGCCTGTTTATAAGGCTCGTGGGTGCAGGAATATTCGGGGTAGGCGGTGAGGGCTTCTTCTGAATGTGCCGGCATTTCTATTTCAGGCACAATCGTCACTCCGCGCTTGGCGGCATAGTCCACCAGTTCGCGCAGCTCTTGCTGCGTGTAGTAGCCGCCGTGTGCGCCGGGATGGCCTTCCTCCACGTAGCTGCGGTCGCCGTTCCACCATTTCTTCCAAGAGGCATCGGTGCGCCAGGCTCCGAGCTTGGTGAGGCGCGGATAACGCTTGATTTCCATGCGCCAGCCGGCGGCATCTGTGAGGTGCAGGTGCAGGCGGTTGAGTTTGTAACCCGCCATCACGTCGATTTGCTTCTTCAAAAAGTCAATGGGGAAGAAGTGGCGCGAAACGTCCAGCATCATGCCGCGCCACTCAAAGGCGGCAGCGTCTGCAATGTCGCAGCAAGGGTAGGAGGGGGCGGCAGAGGCTTTCGATGCCGATGCGGCTAATTGCCCCAGCGTCTGGCCGGCGCGCAAGAATCCTTCTGCTGAGGCGGCCTCGACGATAAGGCTGTCGGTCGTGACGCGTATTCTGTAAGCCTCGCGTCCTTTTGCCGCATCGCTTTTGCGTAACACGACGGCGCGTCCCTTGCCATCTGCTGAATTTTTCTCAATCAAAGGCGCTGTGTAAAGGTTTTGCGCCATAGCACCCGCCTCGTTGGTGACGGCGAAAGGCTTGGCGGTGCTGAAATAGCCTTTGTGAAACGCGGCGTTCTGCGGTTTGGGCAAGAGGTTTTGCGCTTCGAGGCGGCACGATGTGCCGAAACAGCAAAGCATGGAAAGCGATAGCGTGACAATCTTGTGCATAAAATTTCTTGGGCGTTATCAGAAAATATGATGTGGAAAAGCCAAAACGGGCATTTCCTTATATGAAATGTTTGCACAAAGGTACAAAAAAGCGTTTTGCGGCATGGTAAGTATTTACAAAAAGTTGTAAATTTGTCTGCGTATAAAGATATTTGCCACAATGAACAGTTCGGAACAAACCATCAGCCGCATAGAGCGCGCGCTTCGCAAGGCGGCATCAAAATTCCCGTCAGATGCTGAAAATTTCCCCTTGACCGACCTTTATATACAGGTGCGGCAGGAGAGCGGCGAGCTTATGATTTTCGATGACGACGACAAGGAACTCACACGCTGCGTCGTAGAGGAATGGATTGGCAATGCCGACGAAACGTTCTACGACGACATACAGCCGCTCCTGCGCAAAATTCTCAGCCGAATGGACGAAGAACTCCACGCCCTGCCTTTGCTCAAGCCTTTCTCCTTCGTGCTGATTGGCGAAGACAAGGAAACGCTCGCAGACCTCTACCTCGTGGACAATGAAACAATTATGATAAGCGGCGACCTGATGCAAGGACTTGGCGAAGACCTTGACCTGTTTTGGGAAGAACTTGCTAAGAAATAATTTCACGATATAACGCGCCGCTTACTTATAGATCTCGTGTGCACTATCTTTGTGACAATTCCGTCTGTAATATCAATGTTGTGGCTCCGATGGTTACAATATCGCCGTCTGTAAGGGCTACTTGCTCTTTTAATCCTAAAAGATGATCCTGCACGAAAGTGCCCGTTTGCGAACCCACGTCGCGAAGCAAGAATTTCGGCATTCCGTCCTTGCCAACAGTGACGCGCACGGCGCAATGTGCCGTGTCTACGCTCGGGTCAACGGTTTTGATGGGTAGCGTGATGGACGTGCCGCGCACGAGTCTGCCGATGACGTTGTCGCCCTCCGTCAGAGGCAGTTCTTGCCGGAAGTGAAAGGCATTTTCCACCACAACCAGCCTTCCCCACACCTTTTCTTCTTTCTCCTCGGCCGTATCGGCGGCGGGCTTGGCGGCAGGCAGTTTCATCTTGAAACGCTTGTTGCACTCGGGGCATTGGAACACGAGAATGCGCCCCGGCTCGTAGCGCGTTTCGTCAAACTGGATGGCTGCTTCGCATTTGGGGCAACGGATTTTTTTCATGGATAAAATATTGGGGATAAAATAAAAGGCGGGAATTGCGTCCCACCTTGTTTATAATTTCAATATCCACGCTTGTGAGAAACTGCCGTTGGTTTTCCTTTTCGCGGAGATATATTCGTAGGCTTCCTTTTCTGTGGAGAACTTGCCGACAATGACGCGCGTCATTTTGCCGCGCACGTAAACCTCAGCCTTGTCTTCACCGTCGGCTTGCAGCCTTGCAACGAAAATGTTGGCGTTTTTCTTGGAAACGGCACTGGCGAGGACAATTGTGTAAGGATGCTCCAACTGCGTTTCTTCTGCTTGGGCGACAGGTTGCTCCGGGGCGGCGGGCGTTTCGGCAAGCTCTGCGCTGGCAGGCTTGACAGGCGTTGCGGTGGCAGGGGCTTTCGAGGGCGCAGAAGGCTGCATGATGCGCTCTGCAAGCGACGAGGCGGTCATCGGAGCGGCGTTGTCGGTTGCAGAAGGCAGTGGCGCGAGGCAGGCAAAGTAGAGCACGAGTGCCACAACGGCTGCTGCTGCGTAGTTCACGATTTCGCGGTTGATGCTGAACGTGTAGTTGCGCTTGCTCTCCGTTTCAGTTTCTTCGCTTTCGGTGTCTGCTTGCACAGTTTCCTCTTGCTTGGCCATTGAAACGCTCTTAGGCTGATATTTTACAAGGGCTTTCACCGTGCCCAACCCGTAAAGATCGGGCGAGAGCAGGCCTGCGACCTCGGGCATAAAGTTGTAGCTGCCGTCCATATTGAGATGAATGGTGCCGATGCCCGGCATCTCAAATTGCCCCTTGTTGCGCAGCACGGCTTTAATCTCGTCAACCGCTTCGTTAATCATGCGCAGCGTTTCTGGGTAGGAAGCCTCGTACGTCTGCATATACGATTGCACGAGCAAGCCGTCGTTGATTGTCAAAAGCGGATTGAAGCCCACTGTGCGTCGGGGCGGCAAGATGCAGTCCTCGTCGGCCGGGTGCTCTGCTTGCGCGTACTGCGCCACAAAACCGCCAAGGCGGGGCACGATGACGCAGTTGTTGCTAAGCAGCAGGCATTCAATATGTTTTGACAGCTCTAACATTTATAATAGGAATTATGCTTGCAAAGATAGGCCTTTATTTCAATTATCTTATAAGCAAGTTGCTATAATTTTTTAAGGAAAAAAGACCTTTCTTATGTGGAAAACGGCTTAACTCTTTGAGGATTAGCCCGCGCAGCTTGGGAAAAGTTTTTTGGGATTATGGTCAAAAATCTATATTCACGCCCAAGCTGAAAATTTCATTAAACTGGAAAAACGAGTCGTCGGGTTCTTTACGTTCTACGCTGTCGTCAAATCTCGGATATACGAACAACTTGGCAGAGAGGAAGCGGTTGACTTTGAAGTTAAAGGTGTTTTCCCATTCTATCAGCGTCTTCTTATAATCGCTGAACCAATAAATACGCCCTTCCCACGATACATTTTTAATAATGTCCCACTTAAATGTGGCGGTGATATTAGAACCGTATTCCCATTTGCTATGCTTGCCTTCCTCAAGTCCCATAGTAGAAATCAGCGAAGGGCGGTCCACATATTTCAGGTGCGCGGAAATGGGGTTGATGCTGGCGTTGGCAGAAAACTTTTTAAGGTTGAGCTTGTAGGTCATACCGAGCGAGAGCAGCGACTCGAAGGGCGACATGAAGTCAGAGTAGACTTTCGTGTCGTTCTTCTTGTAACCTTGATAAAATTGCGTCCAGCTTTGCAGGCTCAGCGTATACGACCAGTTTTTGATTGCTTTAAGTCCGAGCTGATTGGTAAGACGGATTTGGTCGGCTGTGGTTTTGAATTTATGTTCCTCGTCGCTTTCAGATGTTTGAAAGCCGAGTTTCATTTCTAACTTGTTGTCGAATTGCAGCTTGCGCTTGTTATCGAAATTAGCCTCAAACACCGCGCTTGCCAGCATCGTGTAATTATTCTCGCCGCCCTTATACCAGTTTTCCGACACATGGTATTGTGTGAACTGCAACGATACATTGGATTTAAGCGTCCAAAAGTTGGGTTTCTTAATCACGATGTCGGCATCTGCGACCGCAGGCTTGTCGTCCTCATCGGGCGTTTGCATGTGGTCTGTTAGCTTCAATTTGGGCGAGCTCTCATTTTTGAGTTTCTTGCCAATCGTTTCCGTGTCGATGCCCTCCGTTGGTGCGATGTCTGTCTGCATCAGCCACGGGGCTGTCACGTAGGCTTCTGTGAGCAGTTGCGCAGAGGCGTTGAGCCGGTTGGCAACGGGAGCCATAATGCTTGCATCGTCCACTTCAAATGAACCGTTACGGTTAAGGCTGAACGCCCTGCCAGAAGGCAACGACTGCAAGTTGCCGGATATGAATATGGGGAAATAATAAGGGTTCGCCAACGTATCGGCACCGTTGTAGCGCCAGTGCTCGAATTGCTGCTTGAGATGCGCCAGTGTGTCGGCATAGCGCAGACTTAGCACGCGAATGCCCGTAATGTTGTTGGCGGCGGGGTCTTTCTTTGCGGCGTGCCTGTTGCTATAATAATGATGCTGCGCCGTTGCAGGTAGCGTGGCGGCTATACAATATATATATATAGTGGTGAAAAATAAATTGCGCAAAGAGAAGAAAGGCTTGAAAAACATTATTAGATTGGTTTTGATATAATATAATGCGCAAATTTAAGCATTTTTTTATATCCAAGTCCTATTTCCCCTCGTGACAATGGCAGCAGCATTGTTTTTTACGGAAGAAGCGGCGTATCACGAGCGCGTTTGTCAGCAGGGCGGCAAGCACTGCGGTGCATACCCAGGAGAACCAGCTGCCCGCAGCATCGCCGCAGCAATCGGCCGCCGAGGAGATATCGCCGAGAAAATTAACAGTGCCTCCGAATTGCAGAGCATCAATCAATGCGCCGAAGGTCACGGAACCCAATATAATAGATGCCAGATATACGAGCAGGGTGCGCGTGCCCAGAACATTGCGCACCACAAGTATGGAAGCCATGTTGCACGCCGGTCCCGCCATCAGCAGCACCAATGCCGCGCCGGGGGTAAGCCCTTTGAGCATCAGTGCCACGGCAATAGGTATTGACCCTGTGGCACAGAGGTACATCGGAATGGCGATTACGAGCACCAAAAG
>JBJEAH010000030.1:0-16772 GCA_051868815.1 Alloprevotella sp. | reverse complement strand
CCTTACAGGGGCAATCGTATTCTATCGTCTTTCCACAGGGGCAAGCCCCTGTGCTGTATTATTAAGCCCTTTCAGGGCAATGTCGGCTACACTCGGCAATTAGAGCAAGCTCTATTGCGCTCGCCTGCACGACTTTTGCATAGTAAAAAGGGTGTATTAAAATGAAGATTGTTGCAGACGTATCCCCTGTAAGGGGAAAATAAATTAGCGTAGGGGCTTGCCCCTACGTATAGCGTTGCAAGTACGATTGCCCCTGTAAGGGACTTATAATTAAAAGAGCAACTTTATTAAGTTCGTTTATTAGTAGACGAGTTTCGAGTAATTTTTCGTGCAAGCGAGTGCAATAGAGCTCGCTCATATTGCCGAGCGCAGCCGAAAAACGCGAAGCGAAACGAGTAGACGAGACAAGTTTCTCATGTAAAATATAAATTAGCAATACATTTCTGTCTTGTTTACTCGTTTACTCGTTCACTAAAAATCTCTTGTTTACTTGTTCACTTGTTTACTCGTTCACTAAAAATCGTTATAAAAAACATCGCTCCGTCATTCTAAAACTTACCGATTATGAAAAAGCACCTCCTTTTTCTCATATCTCTCATAGCCGCCTTTTTGTTAATGGTTGGTTGCGGCGGCAACAGGAAGGCCACCAATAACTGGCTGGCCGAAGACGATGTAAAAGTTGCAATTGACGAAACCTTTCAGCCCATCATGCAGGAAGAAGTTGAAACCTTTGCCATGATGTACCCCGAAGCAGGCATGAAGCCCGTATATTGCAGCGAAGACTCCGCCCTGCGCCTCCTGCTTGCCGACAGCCTGCGCTGCTGTGTCGTTACGCGCAAGCTCCTTCCCAACGAACTCGATATCATCAAAGCCCACACTCTCGGAGCAAAACAGGCACTCGTTGCAACCGATGCTGTGGCACTCATCGTAAATAAAAACTGCCCCGACTCCCTCATCACCCTCGACGAAATCAAGCAAATCGTCACGGGGAAAATAACCCGCTGGGAACAACTCGCCAAGTCGAGCAAGAAAGGCACGCTCAGCCTTGTATTCGACCATTCCGGCTCAAGCACCGTGCGTTTCATGAAAGACAGTCTTTGCGCCGGGCGCGACATAACCGGCAACGTCTATGCCTCCGATAGCGGCACCAACCGTTCCGTCATCGAAATGGTGCAGCGCGACCCCGACATCATCGGCGTAGTTGGCACGAACTGGCTTAAAGAAGGCGTTGACAGTGTGCTCACCTCCTTTAAGAACCTCCCCGTAAGCGTCATGAAGGTCAGCCGCAAGAGCGGCGCGGACGCCTTCTACGTGCGCCCCTTCCAGTATTATATTGCCACGGCCGATTATCCCCTTTTGCGCTCCGTCTATATCATCAACACCGACCCCCGCACCCAGTCGTTCGTCAAGCAGTTCTACTTCTTCCTGAAAGGGCAGAAAGGGCAGACCATCATTTGCAACAATTCCCAGCTCCTGCCCATCACCCCCGTGCAAGTAAAGTCAGTGCGCACGGTCGATTAGGCGCAGGCATCGCTTTTTTCCCATTCTCTTATGTGAAAATGTAGATTATTTCTTATTTTTGCAGACGGTACACGCGTTTATTAGGCCAGGCAGGCAATATTCTTGCCGCCGCCCGCGTTATAATTATCGACCGGGCAGATACATAAAAACAAAATCAACTAAATATCCCAACATCTGTATGAAGAAAAACCTTTTACGTAGCGTTGCCCTTTCCGCTCTCTTGCTTGTCGGAATAGGCGCACCCAAGGCACAGGCGCAAACCTCTTACGAAGTTCCGCCCCTCAACCCCGAGTATCAGACAATGGCCGACCAAATCATCGAGTTGAACCTCGACGACCCCGAAGGCGCAAACAAAGTGTTCTCCAAACTCATCAAGAAAATCAGCAAGAGCAAGGAAGACCTCGTCAGCGTCGGCACATATTTCCTGAACAACAACAACTATCCTGCTGCCAACCAGTGCGCCACGAAGCTCTACGACCTCTCCACCGAGTATATCCCCGGACTGATGTTCATGGGCGAGGTGTGCATGAAGCGAAAGGACTGGGGCGGTGCCGGCCAGAAGTTCGACGAAGTGCTCCTTATCGACTCCACCTATGTGCCCGCTATCAAGCGCAACGCTTTCGTTTATAAAAACGTGAACCCCCACGTGGCCATCGAAATGCTCGAACGCATCAAGCGCATTGAACCCGAGAACTACGAGGCCGACAAGGACCTCGGCGACATTGCATACAAGCAGGAGCAATACAAGACGGCCGTAGGCCACTACGATGCTTATTACAGCCGCGTGCCCAAAGACACGGCAATCATTGATATCCGCTCTTGCGAGAACTACCTCATGTCGCTCTATTCGACCACCAAGTTTGATAAAGTGGCACAACTCGCCGCCGAAATGCTGCCCCTCGCCCCGAACGACATGATGTTCAAGCGTATGCGCTTCTTCGCCGACATCGAAAACTACGAGCTCGATGCAGCCGCAGAGCACATGGCATATATCAACGACAAGGAATATGCCGACAGCCTCTATCTCTATCTCGACTACGCCTACGCAGCCCAGTATTACAACCTCAACAACGATGCCGCCACGGCTATCGAGTGCTACAAAAAGGCTCTTGACGCTGACCCCACAAAGGCACAGGGCTACAAAGAACTTTCCACGCTTTACGGTCAGAACAAGCAGGCCGAGCTCGGACTTGAAGCTTATAAGAAGTATCTCGAACTCATCGGCGACAAGGCAGAACTTAGCGACCGCTTCCTCCTTGGCGTACAGTACATGAAGGTTTATCAGGAAGAGGGCACAGACCCCGAAAAGAAGCAGCAGTTCTTCCAGGACGCCGACAATATCTTTGCCGAGGTCATGGAGCAGAAGCCCGACTACGTAACCGCCATTATCTATCGTGCCCGTCTCAACAACACCGACCCCACGAAGATCAGCGAAGCGGTGAAGAACCTTTACGTCAAGGTGCTTGAAGTTACAGCCGACCGCCCCGACGAAACCATGCGCGAGCGTTTCGAGGCTGCCCGTTACCTCTTCTTCTATGCCGTGAACGTAGAGCCTAACGATATGGAACTTGCCGGGCGCGCCTACGAGATTGCCAAGACCATCGCTCCCGAAGACAAGTTCGTGCAGAATGCCGGCCGCTTCATGGAAATCAGCAAGGCTGAGCAGCAGTAAGCAATCCTTGTTGGAAGAATACACATATAATATATATATATAAGGCGGCGCGTCCCGGCGAGGGCACGCCGCCTGTTTTGTGCTTCCGTGTGCATGATGCGGGGAATATTGGTCGAAAAAGCGTCCTCCTCGTGCCTATATGATGCCTTGCGGCTCTGTTTTACGGGGGAAATGCCGCCTGTCTGCGCTTAAAAGTGTAATTTTGTATTGAATTTAGACAAAACTATACTCTTTTATTTATTAACAATATAAAAACAGAACGACTTATGAAGAACAGACTTTTACTTTTTTCCTTGTCCCTCGTGCTGGCTTATCTTTCCGGCTTTGCCGACAACCGCGGCAGGGAAAGGGTGAGCGCGTCGCATCTCTCGCCTTCGGCGTTGCTGCAAGGCGGGGCGGCTCGCGGTAGTGCTTTGAGGCTTGCCCCCAAGCCTTTGGCCGCGCAGGCGGAGAGCGGCACGGTGCAGATTCCTGCAATCTGGGGCTCCATGATTTACGCCAATTCTTGGCAAGACGAGAGCGTCACCGCCACTTACGGCATTTACGCCTACGGGCCTACGGTTTCCGGTCCTTATCTTTATGCCTCGCCCGTCAAGGTAGACGATGATATTTACGCCAACGGCTCCGGGGCGTACTATAATGGCAGGTTGCATTTCTTTACAAACAATGTAGACCGCATGTATCAGGAGTGGGATTACAAAACTTGGCAGCGCAAGCGCTTCGAATATGTGCTTAGTTCGAGCCTGATGGCTACCGATGCCGATTACGACGAGGTTACGGGGCAGGTTTACGGTTGCTTCTACAACCCCTCGACTTCTGCTTACGACTTTGCAGCCGTTGAGTACAGCGATGGCATTAAGAACATTATCCGTCCCTGCGACATGTATATCGCCGTTGCGGCGCGTGCCGACGGTTCAATCTACGCCATAAAATATAAGGACAGCAGCCTTTACCGCATTGATAAGGAAACGGGCGAGGAAACCCTTATCGGCGAAACCGGCATTAAGGTGGGCGACTACTTGCAGAGTGCCACGTTCGACCGTACGGCCGACGTGATGTACTGGGCCGCGAGCGATGAGACGGGCATCACGATGCTCTGCACCGTCAATGTGGAAACGGGACGTGCCAACGTTTTGGCTCATTTCGCCGATGCCGAGCAGCTTTCCTGTCTGTATGTTCCCTATATCGCGGCTGCCGGTGCTCCGGCCCAGCCTGCCGATGCGCAGCTCAACTTTGCAGGTGCGGCGTTAGAGGGAACGGTAGCTTTCACAATGCCTGCCACGACAGCCGACGGCGCAGCCCTTTCCGGCGAGCTGACGTATAAGGTAACGCTGGGCGGCAAGCAGATTGCCGCACAAGCGGCACAGCCGGGCGCGGCGGTCGAGGTGCCTGTGGTCGCAAAGGAGGGCGTGAACCTTATAAATATTGTGGTGTCCAATGCCGCAGGTGCGTCCGAGCCCCTCGGATTGAGGCGATGGATAGGCAACGATACGCCGAAAGCCCCCACGTATCTGACGCTGACGATTGACAATGCCAACAACAACCAAGCCGACCTCACATGGAAAGCTCCCACCGAGGGCATTCATGCCGGATACGTCAATCCCGAATTGCTGCGCTACGACGTGGTGCGCCTGCCCGACAGCGTGCAAGTAGCCACCGACCTCGCTACTCCGAGCTTTACCGAAATCCTCGGCAACGATAAGCCGGGCAGTTGGAAGTATGCCGTAACTGCAAAGGCTGCCGGACTTGTTTCCCAAACGGCCGTTTCGAACGTGGCCATTGCCACGGGTGTCTTCACGCCGCCTTATTGCGAAACCTTCGACACGCAGGAAGCGTTCAACGCCTGGACGGTTATCGACAGCAACAACGACAGCTATACGTGGGCGTTCAACAAGAAGGCAAATATGGCGCAATACACCGCCAGCATGACGACGGCGGGCGACGACTGGCTCATCTCGCCCGAGCTGGCACTCAATGCAGAAAACTCCTACGACCTTTCTTATATATATAAAGGATTCAGCGATGTCTGGCCCGAGAAGATGGAAGTCTGTGTCGGTACGGGCGATGACCCGACTGCGTACACGGTCATTGTTGAGCCGCACGAGATTGGCAACTACGACCGCGAGCTGGCGCGTCACACGTTCAGCGTGCCGCAGACGGGCAATTATCGTCTGGCTTTCCATGCGCTCAGTCAGGCAAAGGCCTATTACCTTTATATAGATAGCGTGCGCATTGCCCCCTCCGCTGTCAAGACTGCGCCCGGTGCCGTGACCAATCTCGTTGTTGCGCCCAATGCCCTCGGCGAGGCAAAGGCCGACATCTCGTTTGTCGCCCCCTCCGTCACCACCACGGGCGAGGCTCTTACGGCCATCGACCGCATCGACATTGTTCGCCGTGCCAAAGACCTCAACGGCGACCCCGTTACGGTGAAGACCTTTGAAACTCCCGCCGTCGGCGAGGCATTGCAATTTACGGATACAGCCGTGCCCAACGGTTGGCACACCTACGAGGTAACTCCCTATAACGCCCAAGGGCGCGGGCAGACGCAGACGGCTGATGCCTTCGTAGGTGAGGATATGCCCAAGGCTCCGCAGGCAGTAGGCTTGGCGGAGAATGCCGACGGCACGCTCACGCTTTCGTGGACCAATCCCGGCAATGTGGGTGAGAACGGGCAATATGTCAATCCCGGGAACACGCGCTTCAATGTCTACACCACCGATATCCGCAACTTTGTTTACGACTATAAGAGCAACCTCACAGGCAGCAGCCTGCTGATTGCCGACACGCTCGCCACCGGCCCGCAGCAGCAGTTGCGCATGGCGGTCAAGGCGCAGAGCGTCGGCGGTGAAAGTCCTGCGGCTTATTCCAACTATGTGCTTGCCGGTGCGCCCTATGCCCTTCCTTATGTAGAGAGTTTCGTCGGTGCAGAAGCCGGCACCTATTGCTCTTCCGACGGTTACAATCCGTTCCGCCTCGCCGATAACATTTCTTACGACAACGACGGCGGCTGCATCGGCTGGAAGTCTAACGGCCTTGACAATGAGGGCAGTTTCGAGACGGGTAAGATTTCCCTGAAAAATGCTGCCCATCCTTACTTCATCTATGCCTATTATGCTTTGCCGGGCGAAGAGGGCACGCTGACCACTTATGTCACGCCGCGCGGCGGCTCCATGCAGGAAGCCGGCACGCTCGACTTCAAGCAGCTCCCGGGCGAAGAGGGCTGGCGCGTCAATGCCATCGACCTTTCACAATGGGCGGGCAGCGATTACGTGCGCATCACGCTCACTGGCCGCGGCACGGATGTTTATGTGCCGATGTACGTTGACCGCCTCCGCGTGGAAAGCGACAGCCGCAGCAACCTGCGCGTTTCCGAACTGAGCGTCCCCGCCACGCTGAAAACGCAAATGCCGCAGCCCATCACCGCCCGCGTTGAGAACACCGGCGCAGAGACCTCCGGCAGCTACACGCTGCATCTGCTCGCTGATGGCAACACAGTGCTCACCAAGGCTTGTCCCGCCCTTGGCGGATTTAGCGGTGAAAACATCGTATTCGATTATCAGCCCGACGTAAGCCTTTGCGGCAAAGAGGTGGCGCTTTCCGTGCAGCTCGTGCCGGGCGGCGACGATGCCGATGCTTCCGACAATGCCTCGGAAACCAAGAAGGCCGAGGTGCTTGCTCCTGAATATCCCGCTATTCACGACCTTTCTTATCTTGAAACGGGCGGGGCGCATCTGGAATGGACGCAGCCCGAGCAGGTAAACCGCAAGGTGGAAGAAAGTTTCGAGACCTATCGTCATAAAGACACCGTCTTCGCGCCTTGGACGACGATCGACGCAGAGCGCGGTCTCACTTACACCAATACGCAGATGGACGCAGGCCCGAGCAATGAAGAGGCTTCTTTCTGGGTATTCAATCCCACGGTGGCCGCCTGCACGGTGGACAATCTTCCCTATTACACGCCTTACGACGGCTATCAGTGCCTGATGGCTACTTCTTCGCAGCCCACTACCATTAAGACAGGCGACCGCAACGACGACTGGCTCATCTCGCCCGAGCTTGGCAGCTGCGCACAGACCGTAAGCTTTATGGCTCGCACGGCTAAGGAAAAGTATGGCCTTGAGGACTTTGAAATTCTCTACTCTACCACCTATCCTTATCCCGAATGCTTCACGCTGCTCTCTGCACACACCGCTCCCGAGGCTTGGACGCGCTACACGGCCGACCTGCCCGAGGGCACGCGCTACTTTGCCATTCGCTACCGCAGCCAGGACAAGTTTATTTTCCTTGTCGATATGGTTTGCTACGAAACGGGCGTGATGCCGGTGCGCGGTTACAACGTTTACTGCAACGGCAACCTCATTGCGTCTTTGCCGGCAACGCAACTTAGCTACGACCTCACGCAGTTGCCCGACGAAGCCCATGCCTATACCGTTACTGTTGTTTATGAGAACGGCGAGTCTGCGCCGTCCAACGTTGCCAATTCCACAACGGGCATCGTTTCTGTTGCGATCGGTGCCGATGCGCCTGCGCCCGCTCTTTACGATGCTTCGGGCCGCAGGGTATCTGCTCCCGTGCGTCATGGCGTGACCATTGACAGCAAGGGCGGCAAACGCGTTGCGAAACCGTAACTCTGATTTTCTCCATTAATAATAAAGGTGCATCGTCGAAGGGCGGTGCACCTTTACTATGCAAAAGCAGCGGACGCGCCAAGTCTCGGCATGTCCGCTGCTTTATGTTGAACGATTTCGTTAAGCCAAATGAGCAGAGTTCAAGCCTGCTTGAATACTCTGCCATGGCGAGAAATCGCACTTTTAAGAATGATTCTAACTTGCTGATTTGTTATTTCACAAGGTTGAGCGTATCGGAGGCAATGAGCAGTTCCTCGTCGGTGGGCACTACCACAACTTTCACCTTGCTGTCGGGCGTGGAGATGATTTCCTCCTCGCCGAAGTTCTTGCGGTTCTTCTCCTCGTCGAGCTTGATGCCGAAGAATTCGAGGCCGCTCACGCTGGCGCGGCGGATATCCCACTGGTGCTCGCCCACGCCGGCGGTGAAGACAATGGTGTCTACGCCGCCCATGGCTGCCGTATATGCGCCGATGTATTTCTTGATGCGGTAGCTGTACATCTCGAGAGCGAGGCGGGCGCGCTCGTTGCCTTCCTTAATGGCGGCTTCCACTTCGCGTATGTCGCTCGACACGCCGGAGATGCCTTTCACACCGCTCTCCTTGTTGAGCAGGTCGCTCATCTGGTCGGGCGTGAAGCCTTCCTTTTTCATAATGGCGAGCACGGCGGAGGGATCCACATCGCCGCTGCGGCTGCCCATCATCAGGCCTTCGAGCGGGGTGAGGCCCATCGACGTGTCCACGCATTTGCCGTGGAGCACAGCCGAAACAGAGGCACCGTTGCCGATGTGGCAGGTGATGATGCGCTGATCCTCGGGTTTCACGCCGAGCACCTCGCAAACGCGGGCGGTCACGAAGCGGTGGCTCGTGCCGTGCGCGCCCCAGCGGCGAATGTTGTCGTTCTCATAATATTTATAGGGCACGGCATACATGTAGGCGTGCTCGGGCATCGTTTGGTGGAACGACGTGTCAAACACGAACACCTGCGGCAACTCGGGCAGCATTTCCTTCACGGCCACGTAGCCTTTGAGGTGCGCGTAAGAGTGGAGCGGAGCGAGGTCCATGTATTGCTTCCACTCTTCCAGCATGGCGTCTGTCACGATTTGGCTCTGTGTGAAGCGTCCGCCCGCCACGATGCGGTGGCCTGCGGCAGAAATTTCGTCGAGGCTCTTGATAGCGCCGTACTCGGGCGAGAGGAGCGTGTCGAACATGAGTTTGATGCCTTCCGTGTGGGTGGGGCAGGGGTGTTCGATGATTTTCGTTTCGCCGTTGATTTTTGTTTTCAGGAAAGAGCCTTCCAGCCCAACCTTTTCAATGCCGCCTGCGGCGAGCACGCTGCGGTCGTCCATTTCGTAGAGCTTGTACTTGATGGAGCTGCTGCCGCAGTTGATGACTAATATTTTCATAATTTGAATTGAAAAATATGATGTGAGTTGTTTGTTAAACGAGTATACCAGTAGGGGCGGGCTGTAAGCCCAGTTGCTGCACATAGCCCAGGGCAACGCCCTGAGGGAAACGAGTAAACAAGTGGACGTGTTCACTTTCTGCTATGCAAAATTACAAAAAAATGATAAGGGCGTTGATGTACCTGCTTGAAATATGCTAATTTTGTGCTAAGATACGTGCGGGCGTATGCTTACGCCCCTATTCCATTCAATAAATTCATAAAAAAGATATGGCACTTGATTTCAAAGCCCTTGCAGCGCAGTATAAGTCTGAACTGCTCGACAAGGTGATGCCTTTCTGGCTCAACAACTCTATCGACCGCGAGTGCGGCGGCTATTTCACTTGCCTGGAACGCGACGGCAGCGTTTTCGACACCGACAAATTCATTTGGCTGCAAGGCCGCGAGGTGTGGATGTTCGCCACATTATATAATAAGGTGGAGCAGCGTCCCGAATGGCTCGAGGCAGCCGAGCACGGCGCGGCGTTCCTCAAAAAGTTCGGGCACGACGGCAATCTTAACTGGTACTTCGCGCTCGACCGTGAGGGCCATCCGCTCGTGGAGCCTTACAACATCTTTTCCTACACCTTTGCTGTCATCGCTTTCGGGCAGCTGGCCCTTGCCACGGGCAATAAGGAGTATGAAGAGATTGCCCGCAAGACGTTCGACATCGTGCTTTCGAAGGTCGACAACCCGAAAGGCCGTTGGAACAAGGCGGCAAAGGGCGCACGCTCGATGAAGAGTTTTGCCTTGCCCATGATTCTCTGCAACGTGGCTTTGGAAATCGAGCCGCTGCTCGAACCCGCCTTTTTGCAGAAAACGATTGACACGTGCATCCATGAGGTGATGGACGTGTTCTATAAGCCGGAACTCGGGCTGATCGTGGAGCACCTCGGCACGGACGGCGAACTGGTAGACTGCATGGACGGGCGGCAACTCAACCCCGGGCACGCCATCGAAGCCATGTGGTTTATCATGGATTTGGGCAAACGTCTCGGCCGTCCCGAACTTATAGAGCGTGCCAAGAACATTGCCCTCCAAGAAGCCGAATACGGTTGGGACAAGCAGTATGGCGGCATATTCTACTTTATGGACCGTCTCGGCCGTCCCTTGCAGCAGCTTGAATGGGACCAGAAACTTTGGTGGGTGCACATCGAAACGCTTATTACGATGATTAAGGGCTATCGCCTCACGGGCGACCCGCGTTGCCTCGAATGGTTCGAGCGTGTGCACGATTATGTCTGGTCGCACTTTGCCTACCCCGAATATCCCGAATGGTTCGGCTATCTCAATCGCCGCGGCGAGCGTCTTCTTTCGCTCAAAGGCGGTAAGTGGAAAGGCTGCTTCCATGTGCCACGCGGCCTGTACCAGTGCTGGCAGGTTTTGGAAGAGTTGAGCAAATGGCGTGCAAACGAGCGCAATTGAGCCCGCTCAAATTGCCGAGTGCAGCCGACATTATTGAAATGATTATTTTATAAACATTCCCAATCATGATTTTCGGAAAAATTACAGACAGCGCACGCATCGAGGCTTTGCACCCTGCGCTGCACCGCTTGTTCGAGTTCGTCAAAACGCACGACCTCATGCAACTCCCGCTCGGGCGCAACGAAATCGACGGCGACCGCCTTTTTATAAATGTCGCAGAGAATAATCTTGTCCGCCCCGAGCAGCAGAAACTCGAGGTGCATCGCGCCTATATGGACGTGCATCTGCCTCTTGACAATGCTGAAACTATCGGCTGGCGCGCCCTTTCCACGATTGACATCGACCCCGAACAGCCATTCGACGAAGCGTCCGACTATGCCCTCTATGCCGCTCCCGCAACCAGCTACGTGGAGGTGCATCCCGGCGAATACCTCATCGCCTATCCCGAAGACGCGCACGCGCCCCTTGTCGGCGAGGGCAGCCTGCGCAAGGCCGTGGCAAAAATTAAATTGTAAAATATGGCACACAGAGAATCCAAACCTAGAAGCATCAGCTTCGTGCCCCTGCGCATTGTCGTTACCCTCATAGTGCTCGCCGCCTTGGGCGTTGGCAGCATGTGCGGTTCGGGCAACAAGGAGCAAGCCCCTGCCGAAGAGCAGCAACCGGTAGCAGAAAGGCAACAGCCCGCACAGTCCGTCCAGACGGCGGGTAAGATAGAGCAGCCTGCCGCCTTGCAGGGCGTTCCCGAGCAGATCATCGAACATACAGGCTTTGTCGTTTCTTTTAACAAGGAACTCGGCCAGCCCAACTGGGTGGCTTGGGAACTCACCGCCGAAGAAGCGGAGGGCGAAGTGCCCCGCGCCGACGATTTCCTGCCCGACCCGCAAGTGGCAGAGGCGTATCGCGTCACGACTGCCGATTATCGCGGCTCGGGCTACGACAGAGGGCACATGTGTCCTGCGGCCGACATGAAATGGAGTTATAAGGCAATGAACGATTGCTTCTATATGACAAACATTTGCCCGCAGGACCACAGTCTCAATGCCGGTTCGTGGAGCACGCTCGAGAAGGCATGCCGCCGCTGGGCGTTGCGCGAGGGCGGCGTCTATATCGCCGCCGGCCCCGTGTTCAAGGCAGGCAAGCGGCACGCCAAGATAGGGCAGGAGCACCCTGTGGCAGTGCCCGACGGCTTCTTCAAAGTGGTCCTGTCGCTGCGCAAGGGCGCAGAGAAAGCCATCGGATTTTATTATGAAAACAACTCCGTGAAGCAACCTATGGAGCAAACCGCCATGTCGGTCGACGACGTTGAGACGCTCACGGGCATGGACTTCTTTCCAGCCCTCGACGACGACCTTGAAACACGCCTCGAAGCCGCGTTCAAGTTGAAAGTGTGGCGGTAGGCGGTAAGAATCCACATTTCCTCTTTTAATCAAACCCCGAAAGGGCGTTGCGCTCGTTGCACGCCGCTTTCGGGGTTTCTTTGTGTTCGCAGAAAAATCTTATTATCCCCGAGATATTTTTTGCTTTCCCCAAGGAAAATTTCATTATCTCGGGGATATTTTTTGTTACAAACTTTGTAACACGTATTACAAAGTTTGTAACATGTGTTAGAAAGTTTGTAACATGTATTACAAAGTTTGTAACAAAAACTTTCTTATAGGAAAGGAAAAAATGTCAGGCAGAAAGAAAAAAATATCACGGAGAAAAGAAAAAATATCTCCGTGACGGTCGCGGCGGTCATGGGTAATGGCCATCGGCCGCCCGCATTCATTTCCCCGCTCCCTGTTTCAATTCGTCCCAAAAACATACAAAACGTTAAGGAAATCCTGCATAAATATTCCAAAATAGCAGAAAAATCAATTTTCTGCGGAAATAATGCCATATTTATTTGGTCGGGTTAAAAATATTTTACAAATTTGCCACAGATGAAAACTACGGCTTGCATTTCTCTCTGCCGATAGAGTGGCAATTTTCTCAACCGAAATACATATTTATTTATGAAATATTCTTTACGCTTATCGTTTCTCTCTTTCTTTATGTCGGTAGCCGCGTTCGCCTTTGCGCAGGCCTCGATTCATTTAGGCTATTGCTCCGACGAAATTCCCGCAGACCATCAGTCGGCCGTGCTTAGCGATGCCATCTCCGCCCGCTTCCGCGCCGCCGCCGTAATACCCGCCGCCCGCCTCAAAGCACTGGCAGGGGCGAAGGTCACGAAAATCAGAGTAGGTTGCCCCGAGGGCATGACCAACTGGTACGTCACGCTGCGCACCTCCCTCGAAGGCACCGCTGCCACGAAGAGCGTGGATTTGCCCACGACGGTTGAAGGCTGGAATGAGGCAGAACTCACTGCTCCTTACGTGATTACGGGCGATACTGACCTCGTGCTCTATTACGCCGGTACGCTCCCCGCAGGCAAGGGACTGGTGCTCGGTGACAAGAAAAACCCCAACGGCTTTTATATAAACTATGCCTCCGAATGGGTAGACGGTTCGGCTTTGGGCTGGAACGCCCTGTGCTTGCAGGCGGTGGTAGAGGTGGAAGGCGAAGTGCCTGCCAACGACCTCGCCGTCGAGAACATTGCGTTTGAAAGCAGCTTTGCCAAAATCGGCGAGGGGGCGAATGCCACCGTGCGCATTGCCAACTATGGCTTTTCCGATGCCGCCGCCCCCGTGCTGCACTATGCCGTGGGCGAGAGCGAACCTGCTCAAATCGCGCTCGAAGGCACGATAGCCGTGGGCGATTACAAAGAATTAGATGTGCAACTGCCAACTGCCTCTTGCACGGAGGGTTACAACGATGTGCGCTTCTGGATTGACAGCGAAGATGCCGTGGCCGAGAACAACGAACTCTCCAAACAGCTGGCTTGCTACGCCAGTGCCTATCCGCGCCGCACGCTCATCGAGCACTTCACAACGCTCGCCTGCGTGAATTGCCCCTATGGCGATGCCACGCTCCGCTCCGTCGTGTCGGGCAGGAACGACTACGTTTGGGTGGCCCACCACGTGGGTTATCGCGAAGACGAACTGACGGTTCAGGACTCCTATAACATTTCGGGCATCAACGGCGTAAGTTCTGCGCCCATGGCGGCGTTCGACCGCACCGTGTTGCCGTTTAGCAACGGCAGTTCCGCCCCCGGCGGCGGCATCGGCTACATGAACGCGCAGGAAGGTAAGGCCGCCTTGTTGCCGTGCTTCGAATATTGCGCCGGAACGCCGGCATTCGTGAGTGTGGACATCGATGCCTCCTTCGACGCCGCCACGCGTACGCTGACCGCCACGGTGAGCGGCGAGCGCAACGGTCTGCTCAACCTCTTCTATCCCGAAGCCAACCTCACCGTGCAGCTGGTGGAGGATGCCGTGCAAACCGTCGGCAAGCAAACGGGCAGCGGCTCGCAGATACACGACCACGTGTACCGCACCGTGCTCACCCCGCCGTTGGGCGAACCCATCGTGTGGCAGGGCGACGCTTATAGCCAAAGTTTCACGGCTGCCGTGCCCGAAACGTGGAACGAGGGCAACCTCCGCGTCGTGGCGTTCGTGAACCGTCCCTACAAGAACAGCGACTGCACCAACATTCAGGTGCTCAACGCCAACGACCTGCGCCTCTCTACGCTCGAGGGCATAGACAATATTAATATAGACCGCGCCGCCGCTTCGCGCCGCGAGTATTTCAACCTCCAGGGCCAGCGCATCGCCGCTCCCCAAAAGGGCATCTATATCGAGAAAATCACGACACCGCAAGGCACGCAGTCCGTGAAGCGCGTAAAGTAGGGGCGTTTTGCAAATGGCGTGCAAACGAGTGCAATAGAGCTCGCTCTAATTGCCGAGTGCAGCCGACATTATTAAAAACGCCGCCGCGCAGAAAGACAACTGAAAGTTGTCAAAAAGTTGTCCCAGTTGTCGTCATAATGAAAACGTCAACGCAAAAAATATGTTGTCAAGAGTTGTCCCGGTTGTCGTAAGAATAAAAACGACAACATAGACAACAAAAGACAACTCTTCGTTAGACGATTATGCGCTTGATATGACGACAACAGTGACAACGGGGCGTATTTCATACGCCCGCCGATTGCGCACATGGAAATGCCGGTCAGACAAGAAAAGACATAAATAGGTATTAATAGATAAGGATAACTTTTTTGTTTCACTAAAATCAGTTGATTATGAAAAAAACTTTACTCTCTCTGGCTTGCGTGCTGCTGGGCGGCACAATGGCTTACGCACAAGAGGCTGCAGAAGTGGGCCACGTGTATCAGGGCGTAACTTACAACAACTGCTCGCCTAACGGCAAGTGGCTCGTGGCAAATCAGGAAATGGCCGTTTACATCTACGATGCAAATACGGGTACTTCCTACGAGTTTGCCGATGAGAATTGGATCAATGCTTACTTTGCCGGCTATGGCCATAGCGTTACCGACAATGGTATGATTTGCGGTATGGCACAGGAAGCAATCGAACCGGGAAGTTACGAAACCGAAAGCAATGCCGCCTATTTCAAAGACGGTGCATGGGTAAACCTTCCCCAGCTCTCCGGCGTGAAGACGGGTATGAACAGCGCGAACGCCTGCACGCCCGACGGCCGTGTGATTTGCGGCAGCCTCGGCAACGACGGCGTTAGCATGGCTACCAGCGACCGCCTGCTCATCTATCCCGTTATATGGACGCTCAACGATGACGGCACGTACGTTTGCGAAAAACTGCCGCACCCCGAAAAGGACTTCACCGGCCGCTTCCCGCAGTACATCACCGCAATGGACATCAGCGCAGACGGCAACACGATTGTCGGTCAGGTGGTTGACTACTCCGGCTTCTATGTAATTCCTATCCTCTACACCCGCAACGCAGAGGGTGTCTGGACTTATCAACTCCTTGCAGAGGATCAGATTTACGATAAAGAAAAGGCTGCCAATCTGCCTGTTGTTGGGGAACAGCCCGTTGAGCCCAGGGTTGAAGATTACATGTCGGCTGCCGACGTTGATGCCTACAACGCCGCCGTTGAGGAATACAACGAGGCCTATAACCGTTACATGAATGGCGACATTGAGTGGTCGGATATGCCTGCAATGCCTGATAAGGAGTTTTTTATCAGCGACGAGGCACAGGCTGCCGCTTATGCTGCCGCCAAAGAACAGTATGACGAAGAATTTGCTGCATGGTATGCCGCTTTCGAGGCTTTCGACGAAGCCCTCACCGAGGTCACGACGGGCAAGTGCTTTGAGTTCAACTCAATCCATATCTCTCCCAGCGGCAAGTACATCCTCACCGACATCAAAGAACCGGATCCCGATCCCGATCCCATGGCATGGTTCCCCGAATCCATCTACACCAACTGCGTGTTCGACCTCACCAAGGTGGACAACCCCATGCTCACCACCAGCTCCAACATGCTCTCTACGGGCATCGTCGACAATGGCTTCTTCGTTGTGGCTGCTCCTAAGGGCGACTATTCCCGCTCGAGCTACATCGCCACTCCGGGTTCCAACTACCTCGCTCCTATCGTAGACTGGTGCCAGGCAAGCGGCAACACGGCTGCTGCCAACTACATCGACACCAACATGCGCTTCGACGTGATTAACTACGTGTGGAACGACGAGACGGAAAGCTACGTTGAAGAAACCGTAGGCGACAGCCTCGTAACCGGTACGGGTCTTATCTCTGCCGATGGCAAGACCTTCGTTTCTTGGTTCCAGGATCCCGAAACCTATGAGTACGTTTCTTACACCGTAGACCTCGAGAACAGCGTGCTCAACGGCATTCAGAGCGTGAAGCACAGCGCAACCGAGCAGAACGTGCTCCGCCGCGAATACTACAACGTTCAGGGTCAGCGCATCGCCGCTCCTATCCAGGGCGTTTACTTCGAAAAGATCATCACCGCCGACGGTGCCATCACCAAGAAACACCTCAAATAAGCGTTGCTGAGTAAAGATGCAGCCATAAATAAAGCTGTATCAGTTATGAGCATGATAGCCCCAAAGGGGCTTGCCCCTTTGTAAAGGCGATAGGAAACGTTTGCGGGTATGTCAAAATGAATACTGTTGCAGATGTATCCCCTGTAAGGGGAAAATAAATTAGCGTAGGGGCTTGCCC
>JBJEAH010000029.1:0-16831 GCA_051868815.1 Alloprevotella sp. | reverse complement strand
TGGTGGTTGGAGTGCATCTGGAAGAGGCGGCTCACGCGTTCCTTCTTGCCTGAGCGCACGTTGTAAACGTAGGAACCGGCTTCCACCTTACCCGAGTAAACGCGGAAGAAGGTGAGGCGACCTACGTACGGGTCGGTAGCAATCTTGAATGCAAGAGCGGCGGTCTTCTCGTCTTCGCTGGGCTTGCGGTCTTCCTCTTCGCCCGTGTCGGGGTTCGTACCCTTGATGTTGGGCGTGTCGAGGGGAGAGGGAAGGAACATGCAGACGTAGTCGAGCAGCGTCTGCACACCCTTGTTCTTGAACGAAGAGCCGCAGGTCATCGGAACGATGTCGAGCGCGAGCGTACCCTTGCGGATAGCGGCGATGATTTCTTCTTCCGTGAGGCTGTCGGGATCCTCGAAATATTTCTCCATGAGGTTTTCGTCCTGCTCGGCGGCGAGTTCGATCATCTTGCCGCGCCATTCCTCGCACTCGGCGACCATGTCGGCGGGGATATCCTCGATGTCGTATTCTGCGCCCATTGTCTCATCGTGCCAAAGGATAGCCTTCATCTTGATGAGGTCGACGATGCCCTTGAACTTTTCTTCTGCACCGATAGGTACGGCAACGACACAAGGAGTTGCGCCGAGCACGTCCTTCATCTGGCGCACCACTTCGAAGAAGTCGGCGCCGGAGCGGTCCATCTTGTTTACGTAACCGATACGGGGTACGTTGTATTTGTCGGCCTGACGCCAAACAGTTTCACTCTGAGGTTCTACGCCGCCCACTGCGCAGTAGGTGGCAACAGCACCGTCGAGCACGCGGAGCGAACGCTCTACCTCTGCGGTGAAGTCTACGTGTCCCGGAGTGTCAATGAGGTTGAACTTATACTTATTGCCGTTCCAAGTCCAATAGGCGGTGGTGGCGGCAGAAGTAATGGTGATACCGCGCTCCTGCTCTTGCGCCATCCAGTCCATGGTTGCGCCGCCGTCGTGCACTTCACCGATTTTGTGCGTCTTACCCGTGTAGAAAAGGATACGCTCCGACGTGGTGGTCTTACCAGCGTCGATGTGCGCCATAATACCGATGTTACGGGTCAGGTGTAAGTCTTGCTTTGCCATTGTCTTAGTCTACGGATTAAAATCTGAAGTGAGCGAAAGCACGGTTGGCTTCTGCCATACGGTGCATATCTTCTTTTCTCTTGAAGGCGCCGCCCTGTTCGTTGTAAGCGTCCATGATTTCGGCAGCGAGCTTGTCGGCCATGGTCTTGCCGCCGCGCTTGCGTGCGTAGCCGATCATGTTCTTCATGGAAACGGACTCCTTGCGGTCGGGGCGGATTTCCGTAGGAACTTGGAACGTGGCGCCGCCGATGCGACGGCTCTTTACTTCCACCTGCGGCGTAATCTTGTCGAGCGCCATCTTCCAGATTTCGAGGGCGGTCTTTTCTTGATCTTTCATCTTCTCGCCTACGATGTTGAGGGCGTTGTAGAAGATTTCGTAAGAAATGTTCTTCTTACCGTCGTACATCAGGTGGTTCACAAACTTGGAAACCTTGACGTCGCCGAAGACGGGATCCGGGAGGATCTGTCTTTTCTTAGGTTTTGCTTTTCTCATTGCTGTTGTTAGTTTTGATTTGTTTAGGCTGCTGTTAAGTTCTTCAATTCCCCTTCGGGAGATTTACTCAACCTCGAGCAAACCAATTCTTTCTTTTTTAATAAGATGAGTGCGTCCGGCTTATTTCTTGGCAGCTTTGGGACGCTTAGCGCCGTACTTGGAGCGACGCTGCGTGCGGTTGGCCACGCCGGCGGTATCGAGCGTACCGCGAACGATGTGGTAGCGCACACCCGGAAGGTCTTTCACACGGCCGCCGCGAACGAGCACGATGCTGTGTTCCTGCAAGTTGTGGCCTTCACCGGGGATGTAGGAGTTCACTTCCTTAGAGTTTGTCAGACGCACACGGGCAACCTTACGCATTGCCGAGTTAGGTTTCTTGGGCGTGGTGGTGTAAACACGCACACAGACGCCACGACGCTGGGGGCAGGAGTCGAGCGCCGGAGATTTGCTCTTGTCGGCGGCTACGGTTCTGCCTTTTCTTACCAATTGCTGAATTGTAGGCATTTGTTTGATTTTTAATTTGTTATTATTGTATTTTCGTTATTTTCGTAGGAGAGAAAAGTGTACAATGCACCTTTCGGGCGGCAAAGTTACAAAGTTTTTTCCTTTCTAACAAGGGCAATTCGCGCTTTTCTTATAAGATAATGGGCAAAAAGGGCGTAGAAAAAAGCAGAGAAAAGGGAGAATAATAATAGAAGAAAGACCAAAGAGGCGTGTCCTCCTTGGTCTTTCTGAAAAATCGTTTCATAATTCTTGGCTGTTGCCTTCTTAATGTCGGTAGGTGCGTTTGTCGCTATATTCCTTTGCCTGTTTGAGGCGTAAGGCTATTGCTGAATGCTGCGGAGCGGGGAGCGTGGCTGCAGGGGCGGCGAGGCGTGCCGGCAGGGCTTCGGTGTCGATTTCCGAAACGGGGCGGGCGTTGGCCTTGTCGAAGGTGACGAGCAGGCGTTTCAGCACGCCGTCGATGCCGTCGGCATCTGCTGCAAAATAGAGGAAGGTGCAAGCGGTCCAATCTGCTTTGAACGTCTTGCTCTCTACGTTTATACTGCCGGCTTGCAGCACGGCGTTTTTGGTCTCCTCGTCGGGATAGAGTGTTTCGTCGGTGAGGTCGCCCTTTGCCAATGCTATTGCCCAGGAAACAGCCGTTTCGTTGGGCGTGAGGCGCGTCTGCACCAAAACCTTTCCTTGATAGCCTGCGTAGGTTTCGGGATCGGCTTCGTAGAGCGCGTCGCCGTCGAAATAGCGATAGCTGAGGCTCACGGCGGCATCGGAGGGCAATTCGGTTTGCGTGACGAACCGCTTTTTGGTCACGGCTCCGGCGGCAGAGCCGTCGGGGTTCATGGCGTATACATATATATAATATGGTGTCTCGGGCGTAAGGCCTGACTCTTCAAGCGCGATGTTGCCTGCAAAGGTTACCTTCTGCACCAATTCTGCCACGTCCATGCCCGTAGAGGCGGCATAGTCAGCCACTTCCTGCTGCACCTCGGCGGTCAGCGCATAGTCGCCCGAGAAACTTGCCACGGCCACGATGCCCATCCAATAGCGCACGGAGGGGTCGGAGGGTGTCACCAGCACCGTCAGAGCGTCGGACGTGAGGTTTTCGTAGTCCACGGTGAAGGTGCAGTCGGCAGGGTCGCCGCCGGGCAGGGTGGAGAAGGTGGTGGTGGAGGCTTCGCCGTAGCACTGTCCCTCGTCGTCCACCGCAATGGCGTAGAACACGAACTCCGTTCCTGCGGGCAGACCCGTGAGTTGGTCGCTGTCTGCGCCTTGCGAAAGCGTGTTGCCAAGGATTTGCTCCATAGTGAGGGTGGGATAGCGTCCTTTGAGATATTCGATGTAGGAGGTGACAATGCCTTCCACGCCGCCCGAAAGCGCGTCGTACTGCTGGCGCGTGCAAACGTCGTAATAGTAGCGCACCTCGTTGTCGCTTGGCGTGACGCTGAGCGTGGCGGAGGCGATGCCGATGTCGCTCACCGCGAGCTGGAACTTGGGCGAGGGCTTCTCGGCGGGGATAAAGGTGAGGCTGTCCACGTCGGCGCAATTATACTCCAACGTCTCGCCGCCCTTCATGTGCAGGCGCACGGTCTGCGCCGTCATGGCCTGCGTGCCGAGCAGCAGGGCGAGCGCAATGCCTATGATGTATTTTTCTAAGAATTTCATGTGTGTGTTGTTAAACCAAAATCTTAAAATGCCAGCATCGAGCGCACGCGCATGCCGCTGTTCTTGCGATAGTCGGCAATAAAGCCGGCCTTGAAGGCGCGCTTGTCGAAATTGAAATAGTAAGCCCAGGTGGAAAGTCCGTAGGAATCGACCTTCTCGGTGCTTGTCCAATATTCTGCATCATCGTTGTAGAGTGGCGTTGCGGCGTCGTCGCCAAGGGCGGCAAAGGAGTTTTCAAGGCAGGCGCGTCCCGAGTTGTCATCGTCGAAATAGGCGCGGTCGTAAATATATTTGAACTGATAGGCCGACGGCAGGAACCAGCCGCTGCTCTGCGCGGGTGCGGGGCAGGCCGTTTCGTAAGCCACGATGGCATAATAGGCGGCAGGGTAGTTGTCGTCTTCGCCCGTCAGCCCGCCTTTCTTGGCGGCGGCATTGGCAACGATGGAGCGCGAGTTGGTATAGCCGAGGAAGTCGGTGGTGCTTGTGGAGCAGCCCATGCCCTCATCGTTGGAATTATATGCGCTCCACCAAACAGTGTGCTGCTCGCCGTCGAAATACGTGGCGTCGTTCAGCGCCACCACATAGCCGTGGAACTCGCCGAGCGGCGTGGTGCCGTCCTTTTGCTTGTAGTAAGAGGCATGGTCGCCGAAGTCGGTGGCTTCGCCCACGTAGAACACGATGCCTATCGGCGTGCCTTCGGCTTTGAGCGCGGGGCTCCACGTGCCGTCGGCGTAGTAGAAGTCGCCGATGCGCGGGGCTGCGGGTGCCTCGGGTGCTGCGGTTTCATGGAACACGAGGCTGTCTACCTCGCTGATGCTGTACTCAATGGTTTCGCCGCTTTTCTTATGTATGGTGAACGACTGGGCCGCCATCTGGCCGCAGGCTAAGAGCGCGGTGGCGGCAAGGGCTGCAAATTTTGAAGTAATATATTTCATAATGATGCGTTATGTGGCGTTAGTGTTTGAGGATTTTGAACGATTTGCCGTTAGAGAGGGCGATGATGTAAGCGCCGGCGGGCAGGCCTTGCAGGTTGAAGGTCACGGAGCCTGCGGCATCGGCTTTGGCTTTCAGGACGTTGCGCCCCGCCGTGTCGCAGAGCATTGCCGACAAACCGGCGGGCAGTCCGCTAACAGTTGCCATGCTGCCGCCAATGAATGTCAGGCGGCACTCATCTTTTTGGACGTTCTTGATGCCGGAAAGGTCGTGCGTTTCAAAAACGAACTTCTTTACGTTCTGGTACTCGTGCACATCATCTACATACTTGGAGCGCACATAAAGTTTTGTGGCATCAAACGTTACGTTCGGCCGCTCTTCGAGCACGTAACTCTGTGACGTGCCGTCAGCAAACTGGATAACGAGCACATTGTAATCCGCTGCGTGTGCCGTTAAGCTTCCAAAGAAGCAAAGAATGGCTGAAAAGCAAAAGAGTCGCAGGCGCGCAAATCCTTTGCGGAGAAAACTGCTTTCTGTTTTCATATTGATTAGGATTGGTTTGTATTGTTGGCAAAAGTACAGCTTTTTGTTGGAAATGTTGATATTCTGCTAAGAGAATGGCGAATGTTGGGAGATATTTGGCGCACAATGTCTATGAGGCAATCCTATTTCGGGCGTTCTGCAGAACGCCCCTACTGCCGGGGCGAGGCCTTGTTATAAAAAATGAGAGGCATTTCCGAAGAAACACCTCTCGTTGCAATTTGTCGGGGTGACTGGATTCGAACCAGCGACCACACGCCCCCCAGACGCGTACTCTAACCGGGCTGAGCTACACCCCGAATATCGCTAAACGACGATATCGAATTGCGAGTGCAAAAGTAGGGCTTTATTTTCGGGTGGCAAAGCCTAATGGCGTTTTTTTGCGCAGAAACTTGATATTTTTGTGCAAAATGCCGCTTAGAACTCTTGTCCGGCTCTATTGTTGAGGCTATGGAAAGGCTTTTTTTGCTATGGCGATAATGAAGGCTACGGCTTCCTCCACTTGGCCAAAAGCCAAGGCAGGGCTGTCCAGAGGTGGCGGACGGCAGTGGCAATCATAATGATGCCGAGCCAGTAGTGCCAAAGTCCGAGGTGCGGAATCTTAACGGGCGAAAATTGTTTGGCGATGCCCGTAAGCAGCAGGGCGGCGCAGATGCCCAGCAGGATCCACGTGAAGCGGCGAAACCAGGGCTTTGTTTTCATCTTTTGCAGCACGGGCAAGCACATCTGCACATGCAGCAGGGCGCAGAGCGAGAAGAGGTAGCCTGCATAATAATGTATGGCTTTGAGCACGGCACGCGGATCGATAACGATGCCGTGCTTTTTCAGATGAAGCATGATGCCCGTTGCCGCCACTATGACGAGGCTGGCGGTGAGCACGGTATCGATAATGCGTTTATAACGTTTCATAGGTAGATATAGAATTAAGTTGGATTTTGAAACTTTCAAGAAATTGCCGTGTTTTGGCGTTTATCACATTAAAATATCGTTGCGTGTTCATGTCGGCAATGAAATCGGCAACAGTTTGAGCCTCTGAATTTAGAGAAATCATATTCTTCTCAACCATTGTGATTATAGATGCAACCTTGAATATGAGTTTTGTGTCATTATGAATATATGGAGCAACGAGTGTTAGATATTTCCTCCCTTTATAATTATCGTCGATATGTCTGAAAAGATTTACTGTTTCATTGTTTATTTGCTGAGTCTTTGAACGAATAAGTGTTGCTTCCAACAGCCAATAAAGTTTGTCGTTATATATCTCTATGTCTCCGATATTACCAGGTGCATGCGAAAAAGGAATGCCCATTTCATCGCAAATATAGTTTGGTTTATATTCGTAGTCTTCTCCAAGATGTAAATAAAGGTACAGCGTTAGCAGAAACTCTAATTTAACAGGATCTTGAATAAACCAAAAAGTATCTTTCCCTTTCTTTTCGTTATCTGAAAGCCGTAGCAAATCCTGCTCAACTTGTTCTTTTGTCAAATTATATGCTTCAACGATGTGCTCTATTTTTTGTTTATATCCTTGTGTTGATGCATCTTCCTTTTTACAGAAAGACTGGATTATCTGTTCCGTAGTAGCATCATACGACCCTATTTCTTGGAAATACTGATACTCGTCCTCTTTTGCTGCTTCTGTAATTGAGAAGTGGCAATCTTTCAGAGCGTGATAAAAGTCCATGCGATTAACATTTGGAGACAGCATAAGCACGCCCGTATAATCCACACTTACGAAACCTGTCAGTTGCAAAACCCTGAAGACGGTGTTTCCATAATCTCTGAATGCAGAGTTTTGCTGAACCACCTTAGCATGTTCGGAGTCGATGCTGTCGTATTGCTTCTTGACTAGCTCGTAGGCTTTGTCGGCACTGTCTCCAATCTTGTTGCTTTCCAGCAAATCAAGAAAGGCTTGTACGTCTCCGTTGTCTGAGAACAGAGCAACCATAAACTGATAATATGAAAGCCTATGTCCATTCTCTTTCAGCACCAGCAAGGCATCCATGACAAACTCAAAGAAATTAAAATCATTCAGTACCCGCCTATATGGTGACTTGCGCCAATAGCGCATACATTGCAAAGCAAAGGCGTCCGACAAAGTGATTTTCTTGCTTACAAGTGCTTTTGCTACTGGCGACAAAAGAAGCGGCTGGTTGTATTGAGCATAAATAAAACCGAATTCTGACAGTGTTTTAAGATAGCGCGTAAAGGCTGCCTGATAGCCAGTGGGAAATCCCCACTCGTTGTTATGGGTCGTTTCGCGCTGTATCCATTCTTTGACATATTCTTCCGTGATGACGGAGCCTTTCAAAGAGGAAGCCGTCAAGGCACCATCAAGATAGAGTAGAGCATAAACATTCAGGATACCATCATCGTTAAGAGTGATTCCCTCATATTTGGCAAAGGTTTGCAGTATTCCTTCGTAGCGTTCAGGATTGCGCACTGCAACCTCTAATGCCATTTGCTTATAATATCTCTTCCCGTGTTTTACTGTGTTTACCATAATCAGGAGGGTTTAGTAATTGGTCACAAGCACTTCGTTAAAACATTTGTTTGTATTATCGTTGAAGCTGATGTAGTTACTCTTTATTGGGTGTATGTTATAGCCGTTTGCCCAATTAAGGAACAAGTTGTTTGTTTTGCCCTTGTAGTGCGTCACGTTTGAGATGGCAAAATGAATACCGCGATTGTTCATCGATGTAAGCATGTCAAGCAAAGCGGATTCATTGGCCTCATTCCATAATTTGTTGTATTCGCTATTTGAAATCAAATATGGAGGATCTAAATAGACGAAGTCGCCTTTCTTAAAATCTATACTATTTAGAAAATCCCGAAAGTCTGAATGATGCCAAGTTAACAGTTTGGTGCTGGTCAGGTTGAAATAATCTTGCAGAGCTTCTAACGTGTTACGATTAAAATCAACATTGCCTACCGGAAGATTAAATAGTCCTTTCTGATTAAATCTAATCATGTGGTTGAAACCGTAAACCAATAATACATACAGTTGCATCATATCGGTCCTTCCGCTTTCGTTGAACAAGCGTTTGAGTTGTTCATAAGATTGTTTGTTATATTTAGCAAAGTATGTTTTGGGAAAAGCGGTTTTTAATTCTTGAGGTATCTCTTCATTCTTGTATGAATTAGACAATCCGAAACGCTCTATTAGTGTAAAAATCTCATCAAAAAAGGTTCCCTCTCTCCCAATAAAGGAACATAATAAACGATGTAAGTTTATGACATAAGGATTATAATCATTTAGGAGGAATTCTTGCGCATTGATGTTTAAGAACACAGAACCCCCTCCTACGAAAGGTTCTATGAATCTTCTAATATTTATTGGGAAATGTGTTTTTAATTCCCTGACCAACTTATATTTGTCACCCACATAGAATAGAGGGGAACGAGCAATTCCGTTTTTCATGATCCACTTTTGTGATGAAAAGATATTCTTTATGATCCTCAAATTCTGTTTTACCGGCATTAAACGGGTTGTGCGCGTGTTGGAACACTTTTGTCGTCCCACATCTTTTTAATGCGGTTTCGATTTGCTCCAATTTTATTTTGTTTGCAGATGAAGAACTCTTGGACTTATACGTATTGTTGTAAGAAACGACAATATATTTAGCATCAATGTGCGCAACCAAATCTACAAAGGCGTCATAAGCACAACTCCGACAATACCGACTATTGTTTTCTGTGAATTTTGGTTTGGCCGCATCATAATATAATTGTGGCTTATCCCATTTGGCAAGGACTTCATATACATGATAGAAGCGGCTGTACTGACGTGAATTATAGGGAGGGTCCATGTAAACAATGTCTGCATGTATCTTTCTTGCCAATTGGTTGGCATCTTCTTGAAAAATCTGAACCCCTTGAATTGCATCTGCATCAATCATTCGCATAATGAACTTGCTGGGCCTGATTTCTTTTTTGATGTAGGCTTCAAAATGGCCTATGGTATTGGCAATCCGGTCGATACTGTAAATCAAGGAAGCAATCAGAATGCAGTATTCTTTGTAAGTCAATGTACTTTTGATGTCCTCGATAACATCTCGTACATGTCCTATCATCTTTGCCGATTGCTCGTCGAAATATTTATTTCCATAGTTCTCCGAGAAATAATTGTCCTTTATTCTTGTCGGATCTATGTTATTAAAGGCGTCAAGATAATGGATAATCTTTTCCCTATCCCAGTTTTCACAGGCAAAGAAAGCAGTGTATAGTATATGGTTTGAATATAAAAAATCGTTCATTATCACGTTTTGGTACAAATGAACGGCTTTGCTGGAAATGGATCCTGTGCCGGCAAAAATATCACAAAACGTTTGGGCATCATCAATCTCTTTGCCGATTAGGTCAAAAATCCAGTCTACCAGCTTTGCCTTACAGCCAATATAACGTCTATTTTCAATTTTGAAAGGCTTGGCATAGACCGCTTCTTTCCATAATGGTACGACTCCTTGCCCGTATGCGGCAATCGCTTCGTGCAATGTGTACGAATCTAATTCTTCTGATATGTTTAAGGGTAATGCGTATGGTTGGGGTTGTATACCCTTTTTATCGCTTGCCATTTACTTGTACTTTTCTATTTCACAATATCTTCCGCTTCGATGGTCGCAAGGTCGTGCTCGCTGACGTTTTCGATGCCGATGAGGCGGTCGGCCTGGTGTTGCAGGGTTTGTTCGAAGAGGTTGCGCACCTCGCGGGCGTTGCCGAAATGCTCGTCCTTGTGGAGCACCATGTCGGTGAGCACGGTGTTGAGCCGCCGCTCGGCGTCGGGCGAGAGCGTGTAGCCGTAGCGCGTGGCGTTGAGGCAGAAGATGCGGGCGAGGGAGAGGGCGTTGTAGTCCTCGAAGTTGATGTAGCGCGTGAAGCGCGACTGCAAGCCGGGGTTCATGTCGATGAACTTTTGCATCTCGTCCTTGTAGCCGGCGATGATGACGATGAGGCGGTCGCGGTTGTCCTCCATGCGTTTGAGCAGGGTGGCGACGGCCTCGTGCCCGTAGTCGTTGCTGCTGCCGTTGGCAAGGGTGTATGCCTCGTCGATGAAGAGCACGCCGTCGAGCGCGCTGTCAATGATTTTGTTTGTCTTCACGGCCGTCTGCCCCACGTATTCCGCCACGAGGCCGGAGCGGTCGGTCTCCACAAGGTGTCCTTTCTTCAGCAGCCCGAGGTCTTTGAAGATTTCGGCAAGTATGCGTGCCACGGTGGTTTTGCCCGTGCCGGGGTTACCCGTGAAGACGCAATGTACGGCGAGTGGCACGGATTGCATGCCGCAGGCCTCGCGCTTGCGCTGTATCTTCACATAGTTGTGCAGCTTATGGATTTCCGCTTTCACACCTTCCAGCCCGATGAGTTCGTCAAGCTGTTCGAGGGCGGGCTTGGCTGGTTTGGGCTTTTCTGCTTCGTTCTGCTTCGCTTCAGGTTGCGTCTCTTTTTGCAGAACTGGCTGTTCTTCAGCGTTGGCATTGTCCGCAGGCTGTTCCGGTTTCTTGGGCTTTGGGGCAGGAAGCTCGGGCGGCAGGGGCAAGTCGTTTTCGTTCTTTTGGCTGCAAAACTCATTGACTTGCCTCTGAATTGCTTTAAGTTGGTCGGCTTCTTCTGTAGAGATATTGCCGTCGGCCTTTGCCACCAACGAGGCAAAGCGATAAATCAGCCGCAGGTATTCGTCCTCGTGTCCGTAACCCGACTTTTGCAAGATGTAAACGCCGAAATACTCAACGCCCGCGTTGGCATTCTCGCCTACGCAATGCTGAATATCTTCGTAGTATTCTTCGGCCTTTGAATAAGGGCTACGCCAAGATAGGTCCTCATAATCCCATTCAGTATCAACATCAGGATAAGAAATAGACAGAGAAACAAACGGGAAAAAAGAAAGGTTGAATATATCATAAGGATAGCCTAAGCGTTCGCATACTTTCAGCAAGTCAAGACCAACGAAGAGTTGGAAGATACGTCGCGTGGGCATCTTCAATCCACTTCCATATTCCACGCTATTATCTATAAAATAGTCTACACAGTGTTGCCGTGCACTTTTCCTTATGAACTTGCTGAATGCCCTTGTTACTTTTTGGGTTTCTTTGTAGAAATCCTCGGTTATGCGAGCCAAGGCTCTTTTCTCCGTGTCTTTTCTCTCGGCTTCTGCATCAAGTATCTTCTTGTTGGCGGCAAGAAATTCCTCGCGGGCATTGGGGTGGCTTGCAAGATATTCATCAATCTTCTTGCGCGGGGAATTTTGTAACACATAACCATTCCCCGATTTATCAATTCCAAACACAAAACAGAGAGCACTGATAAAAGCAAGAATATATTTGAAAAATACGATGTCTATAACGAGAATCAATGCAGCAAAGAAACAGCCCAGACGCTTGAAAGACCTTCGGTTTTTCCTTTCTGCTTCATCGTTCTTATATTTGTAGCGCAAGGAGTCTTCGCAATCTTTGAGCAAGAACTCGCGCTCGTCTTTTGTCAGCACGGCCATATATTCGGGCTTGCAATGCTGTATATCCTCTTTCTTCCAATCGTGAGAAAGGGGTTGCTGGGACAGCCAATCATATATGTTTTGCCTTTTGGCTATATTGCTAAAAACATTTCCAATATCTTCTGCCAACTTCTTATTGTCTGTCATATATATATTATATGTATAGTCCGTTTACTTTATTCGCGAATCCTGCGGGTTGCGCAGACCGCTTGCGCCCGTGAGGAAGGCTTTGGCGGTGCCGAAGTTGAGGTTCATGTCGAGGCGCACGGGGATGTGGTTCTTGTCGTCCGTGATGTAGAAGGTGATCACGTCTTCCTCCTTGCCTTTCTTGTTTTTCTCTACAAACGAGAAGACAAGGCAGCGGTAGGTAACGGGCTGGTTCTCCATTTTGAATTTTTTCTTGCCGCGATACACGATGCTGTTCCATTCGCACTTCTTGCCTTCCGCCATGAGGAAGTTGATGCGGTGGCCAACCTTCATCTTTGAGGCATCGAACGAGCGGGCGCGGAGCATCATCGAGAGCATGTCGTAGGCGCAGTAACGGCTCGAATACTGGTTGTCGATGACGTAGTCGTTGTTCTTTTGGAAACGCATCTTCATGGCGCACTGCCCCGAAGGGTAACTGTACCACACCTCGTCCTTTCGGTAGGTCTTGCCTTCGAGTGCGCCCTTGTAGTAGTAGCGCGGGGCAAGGTCGAGACCCGTGTAGGTGATGAGCGTGTCGCGCATCACGAAGAAGCGGTCGGCCTTGGCGTTGCCGCGCGTGATGAGATAGGTGCGGTAAGCCGGTTCGCCCTGATAGGTGGCCGATGAGATGTTCATCGAAGCTGTGCCCACTTTCACCCACACGAATTTCCAGTTGAAATATAAATCGTACATCAGCGTTTCGCCGCTTTTGAACGCCGTGTTTTCTGAAGTGCATTGCGCCTGCGTCCGCATGGCGGCACACAGCGTAAGGAGTATGATAAAGGAAAAAAGTTTTTTCATGGGAGTTACGTTTACTTAATATTATTCGTTGGCTGAAGTGTTAAGTGCCTGGAAGGCACTACAAAAGCGTAGCTTTTTGATAACCGGGGACGAAGTCCTCGGATAGGCGAGTTGAGGACGATGTGCCTGGAAGGCACTACGCCATAGAACATGCTCTTTAACCATTTCCACGGGCGTACTGCCTTCCAGGCAGTTAATACCTTTATCATTTAAATCCTAATACAGCCAACGCGTTTAATTGTTTATAAATTATTTCTTTGCCGCCTCCCTTTCGGCGTTGCGGCTTTTGGGCGTTGCCTTTCCGGCATCTTTCTGCTTGATGAGTTCTTGGGGTTTCTGCTGCGTGCGCGGCAGTTCGCGGGCATGCCACGTTTGCTCTATGTCCCAGTTTGCTTTCACATCGAAATGCATGGGGCAGTAGAACACCTCCTCCGCCTGCCGCCCCTCGGCATAGCAACCCTCGTCCCAACGCCCGTTGCCGTTGGCATCAACGAAGAGACGCACATAGTAGGTGCCGGTGCTGAGATAGAAGAAGTCCGCACCGTGGCGGGCATTCACCCGTTCGCACCGCACCACCTTCTCGCCCGAGAGCAGTTCCACGACGGCCGTGGTATCTACGTCGGGGATAATGAGAAAGAGTGCGCCGTAAGACTCTTCGGAGGGTATATGTATGGATTGCGTGGTTTTCCTATTCTCTAATCCGTACAGCCCCGTCACGGCAGCCGAGTCGATCGTCAGTTCGTACTCCTGCCCCGGCCGCCATTCGGCGTAGAGCGTATAGTCGAGCACGGCAGCCGAGTCGCGCTCAAGGCGGAAAGGCGCGTCCACAAACACACTGTCGCGCTTGAGTTGCAGGTGAAAGGCGGCGGTGTCGATGCGTGCGGGCGGTTCGGAAAACGAAAAGTGCACGTTGCCCAGGGGCGATAGTGTGCCGGCGAGCCCTTTGCCGAAAGTGAGGTATTCCTTTGGCGGCTGCTCGTTGGAAAAGTCGCCGCGCTTGTGGCGCTTCTCGCGCTGCTTTTCCCACTTCTCCAATTCTTCGGCTTTCTGCTTGGCGCGTTTGGCAAAGGTGAGGCGCGGCACGAGTTCCAGTGTGTCGGTGCGGCTGATGGCCAAGCCCGTTGAGTCGTCGGTCGTTTCGTAGGTATAGGCCATTTGCAGCGTGTCCTGCTCAATCAGACTGCCCGGGCGCAACCAGTAGGTGAGGGTGTCGCCCGTGGCGTTGCGCTGTTCCAGGAAGGCATCCTTCTCGTCGAAGTTAAGTCCCTTGATGACGGGCACATCGGTCGAGGGGGCGGTGAAGTACATGCGGAACCATTCGGGCACGTCGCGCTGGGTCTTGAGCAGCATGCGGTTGTTTCGCTTCTCGGTGAAGGAGAGCAGCACCACATCGTCGGGCGCATAGCGCGTGATGGGCGTGAGTTTCACGGTGTCGATATGCACCGTGTCGCGCCAGAGCGTGTCGCGGCGCACGTCGGCTATGACGCGGGGCACTATCGTGTCGCGGCTGAATGCCAGCAGCTCGCCCGGCACATAGCGGAAGTCGCCGTCCATGTCTTTTAGCGCATAGATACGGTAGTTGCCGGGCGCAACGCCCTTGATGCAGAAGCGGCCGTTGCCGTCGGTGCGTGCCACGCGGTCGAAAGGCAACTTCACAAACGCCGAGTCTTCCAAGTTCTTGTGCAGCCCCACGAGCACGCCCTTCTGCGGCTCGAGGTCTTCGGCGTTCAGCACGTGCCCCGCCACTTCCATCGTGTCGATTTGCGTGCCTGTGGAGAAGTAATAGGTAAAGTTGCCGAAGGGGTTGCCCTCGTTGTTGTCTACGATTGCGTCCGAGAAGTCGATGGTGTAGGTGGTTTCGGGTTTAAGGCTGTCGAGGAGCGACACGGAGATTTTGCGTCCCGTGGCCTTGATTTCGGGCATTTCGATCTGCGGCGGCGACACGATGACCTTTTCCGAAATGTTCTCCACCTTAATCAGTTCGTTGAAAAGAATGCTCACCTTCTTGTCCGTCCTCTGCGTAGCACCCAGTTCGGGATACATCTTCACGATTTTCGGCGGTGTCTCGTCGTAGGGGCCGCCGTCGGGTCCGCTGCCGGGATTGGCGCAACCGTAGAGCGTGGCAAGCACCAAAGCAAAGCAGGAAGCAAGGAGAAGGGAAATATATATTTTTCTGTACATGCGTATATGTATTATTCAAAGGTTTTTTAGATAAAAACCATAAAAACCACTTGCATCGTTTGAAGCCCAAGGGCACGCCGCCGGTCTTAATGCCGAGCCTGCGTGCCTCATCGGCACGCGCTCGTCCTTAATCCCTGCGGCTGCGGTCGGTGCCCGCCCGCTTCAAACGCCGCAAGGAAAAAACAAGGAAAAACCCGTGAGACCTTGATGTCGTCGAAATAGGAACGACATTTTTTCATTGGGGACGGGTTTTTCTGGTTTTTATCTTAATTCAATCAACGCCTATGACAAGTTGCGCGGGAAATACGCCCCTACATCATCCCCAGCACCTCGTCCATGATGCGCCGGTCGTTGCAGAGGCGGGGCACTTTGTGCTGTCCGCCGAGTTTGCCCTTGCTTTTCAGCCAAAGGTCGAAGAGCCCCTTGGGAGCGGCGATTACTTCGAGGCGTTGCAGCGTGAGGTTCTTGTAGCGTTTGGCCTCGTAGTCGGAGTTGAGCGTCTGCAACGCCTTGTCCAGTTCCTCGGCAAAGATTTCGAGGTTTTGCGGCGGGCGGTCGAACTCAATGAGCCACTGGTGGCGGCAACTGCCTCGGTCGTTCATGAAGACCGGCGCGGCGGTGTAGTCCTTCACCTGCGCTCCCGTGGCGGCACAGGCCGCCTGCAACCCGCGCTCGGCGTTGTCCACAATCAGTTCCTCGCCGAAGGCATTGATGAAACTCTTGGTGCGTCCCGTGATGACAAACTTGTAAGGGTCGGCCTGCGTGAAGCGCACCGTGTCGCCTATCATGTAGCGCCAAAGACCGCCTGTGGTGGTAATCACCATGGCATAGTTGCGCCCCGTCTCCACCTCCCAGAGCGGCACGGCCTGCGCCTCGGGCATGCCCACGTCCTCCAAGGGAATGAATTCGTAGAACACGCCGTAGTCTATCATCAAGAGCATGGCGGGGTCGGCGGGGTCGTCCTGCAAGCCGAAAAACCCCTCTGAGGCGTTGTAGGTCTCCATATAGTGCATGCCAGGATTGGCAATGAGGCGGCGGTACTGCTCACGGTAGGGCGTGAATGCCACGCCGCCGTGGAAGAACACCTCCAAGTTGGGCCACACCTCACAAATCGGCTTGCCTGTCAACTCTACGACGCGGTTGAGCACCGCCATCATCCACGACGGTACGCCGCTGAGGTTCGTAACGTTCTGCCGCGAGGCCACGGCGGCGATGCGGTCGCGCTTTTCCTCGAAGTCGCTCAGCAGTGCGATTTTCTTCGAGGGCGTGCGCACGAGGTTGACTAGCGGGTTGATGTTTTCGATGAGGATAGAACTAAGGTCGCCCACGAGCGAATGGGGAAGGTTGTAGTTTGGCGCGTGCGACCCGCCGAGTATCAGGGCGCGGCCGTCGAAGAGGCGGCTCTTGGGGTTGTTGCGCAGGTAGAGTGCCACGGCATCTGTGCCGCCGGCATAGTGCGTGTCGCGCAGATAGCGTGCGCTCACGGGGATAAACTTGCTCTTGTCGTTGGTCGTGCCCGACGACTTGGCGAACCATTTCACGCGCCCCCTGCAGAGCACGTCGGCCTCGCCCCGGCGCATACGCTCGATGTCGTCTTTGAATTCTTCGTAAGTAGAGATCGGCGTGCGCTCCGTGAAGCGTTCGTAGTCCATTCCCGGCGCATAGCGGTGTGCCGCTGCCCATTGCGTGCCGGCGGCATCGGCGAGCAGCCTTGCCAGCACGCCGAGCTGTATGTCCTTGGCCTCGGTTTCGTATCGCCCGATGGCTTTGAGGCGGGCGTTGAAAATCGGGCGGATTATTCTTGTGATGCTCATAAATTAGTAGACGACTTTACGTAGTAAACGAGTAGACGATATTTTATTTTGACGACAACAGGGACAACTTTAGACAACTGGTTTCAGTGCTGCCGTTTTGTTATGACGACAACTGGGACAACTTTTTGACAACTTT
>JBJEAH010000028.1:0-3193 GCA_051868815.1 Alloprevotella sp. | reverse complement strand
GCCGTTGCCCAAAGGCAGGGCATATTCCATCCACGTATCGGAAACGCCCGTCTTGGCTACGGGTACGTTGTACCACAAGGTATAGTCGCTCACGCCTTCGGGGCGCGTGCCGGCCTCTACCGTGTTGAACTCGGCGTAGAGCGAAGTCTCGTCGGGCTTCACCTCGGTGTAGGTGCGGAGGATTTGCAGTTTGTTGCCCGCATCGAGCGTGCTGTATTCATTATACATAACGCCGGGGGCGGCACCGCCGGTCTCCTGCATGTTGATCACGTTGTCGCCGAGCTTCACCTGCCAGGGATAGGTGGCATCGTCCGTGGCGGTGAGCGTGAGGGGCGAGGTGGGCGTGTCTTCATACGTGCCGTCGCTCTTCACATACTTGCCTGCGCCGATGGAATAGAGATATTTGTTGCCATCTACGGTGCGGACGGAGAGTTGCTGGGCGGTCTGGGTGAAATCTGCCGCACCGGCTTCGCTGATCAGGGCACTGCCTGCGAGTTTGTCGGCTGTGGCGGTGTAGAGCAAGAAGCCGCGTGCGCTGCGCATGGCATATACTTGGCTGTTTTCAAAACCAGTGTCGGAGGTGATGCCGTAGAGCTTCTGCATGTGCGCGTTGAACGTGGCGGGAGCTGTGGCTTCGATGATTTGGAGTCGGTTGCCGTCGTCGGGAGTATTCCAGGAGTCAACCACTACACCCTGTGCCGCGCCGCCGGAAGTCTGCATATTGACGATGTTGCTGCCGATCTTGATGGTCCAAGGGTAGGTGCTGTTGCCGGTCTCCACAAAGGTGACGGGCGAAGTGGGGGCGTCTTCGTATGCGCCGTCGCTGCGTACGAACTTGCCTGCACCGAGCGAGTAGAGATACTTGTTCTCGCCGTTGTTGAAAAACATAAACTGTTGCGCTTCCGCCGTGAGGCTGGCGGTGCCGCCGCGCGTGGCGCTGCCGGCAATCTTGGAAGAATAACCGCTTGCGGAAGTGTAGAAAAGGAAACCGCGCGCGCTGCGGATCACGTAGACCTTTTCGCTGCTGATCGCGGTGGTGCTCGCGACGGCATCGCCCGAGGCGTTCACTGCCGCCACTTCGGCACGGCTTTGCCCGAAGAAGCAAAGCAGCAGGCCGAGAAGAGATAGCAATCTTTTCATAGGTAAAATGAATTAAGGTTGATAAATGATTTAGGAAACAAGTGTGTTCAGAAGGGTTGGGCTTGGTGCAAGAATAAAGGCAAGAGGACATCGCGCCGGCTATGCAGCGCGATGTCCTTGCTCGCATGAGTGGTTTAATTTCCCCACTCGTCGTTATTATTCAAGTCGTTTCCCCAATAAGGGTGCTTCTTTTGGGTTTCAAATTCCACGTTGTTCTCGCCTTCGCCGCCGGGTAACGTGGCTTCAATGTCGGAGCCGGCAAGCAGGCAACTCTCGTGGACGATGTGCACCACGGTCATTTCGGGCGCATGGATATATTGTTTTTTCATGTTACTTCTGTTTTTATTTCACGATTACTTTTTGTCCGTTCACGATGTAAACGCCTTTTTGCAGGCTCTTGATGTTGCCGGCCATGCGTACGCCAGTCGTTGAGAATATCGTGTCGGGCTTGTTGTTTTCAACATTGATATTGTCAATGTCGGTGGTTGTGCCCTCGTCGATGTACACGGCATATTGCTTGGCGGTGAGGGTTTCGGGCATCTTGATGTAGGTGCGGAAGGGTTTCACAGTGCCGGTGTTTGCCTTGACGAACTGTCCGCCGGCGTAGCCGTAGGCATCGGTTACGGCCGTGGTGGCATATACGCCGATGTGGCGCACGCCGTTGACGGTGAGGGTGAGGTCGGCATCAGTGGTAGCCTTGACCGAAACGTTGTGCAGGCTGTTGACGAATTGCGCGTCATCGGTGATAACTACGTAGGGCACGTGGGCTTCCGTCTGCTCGACGGGCTTGAACACGAGTTTGCTCTCTGCCACCTGATCGAGCTTGGCCACCGTGACACCCTCGGGTACGGTGAAGCCGAAGGGGAGCACGAAGGTGGAGATGTAACTGCCGGTGTTGAAGTTGCGGCTATAGTCTACGTTGGTTGCCACGAAATCGGCGGGAACGCTGAACGCGCTGGCATCCGTGAGTTTCAGTTCGGCAGCAGTGCCGTCGGCGGCAACGACATTGGAGCCCGATACGCCTGCGGGGGCGTAAATCAGGAAGTTGGGGCAGTCCGAGGTTGCTGTGCCGAGGTCGGTGGCGGTGCAGGCGGCAGCCGTCATGTCGATAGAGGTATATGCGCCCGTGGCAGTCAGTTCGGCGAGAATGCCGATGGTGTTGTCGCTCACGGTACCTTGCGTCACGACGATGCGGTTGCCCTCTGTGGCGTAGGCGAGCATGTCGCTGCCGGCAAAGGCAATGCGACCGTTGGCGGGAATGCTGTAAGTATTGACTTCAAAGTTCTCGCCGTTCTTCATGCGCACCTTCACTTCGCGCGCCTCGTTGCGATTGTTCGTGATGACTACCTTCGTGGCAACGCCGTCTGCCCATTCTTCATCGACCGTGTAGTCGCCCTGTGCTTTCAAGCCCTTGATAGAGCCGCTTGCCTTCCATGCGTCGGGCAAGGCGGGCAGGATGGTGATGATGTCGTCGTAACTCTGCAGGAGCATCTCGGCTACGCCGCTTGTGCAGCCGTAGTTGCCGTCGATCTGGAAGGGCGAGTGCGCGTCGAAGAGGTTGTAGTAGCAGCCGCCGTAGTTGCTCATCTGAACACCGTAGGAGCCGGAGTGCTTGAGGGCAAGCGTGAGGTTGCGGCGGGCGTTGTTGCCGTCGAGGCAGCGGGCGTAAGTATTGGTTTGCCAGCCCATCGACCAACCCGTCACGTCGCCGTTGCGGGCAATCTGCCCGTTGTGGGCTGCCTGGAAGAGCGTCTGACCTTCAGTCGTAGTGTCGAATGCGCTTACCTGCGAGTAAGGATAGAGGCACATGAGGTGCGAGAGGTGGCGGTGCCCCTGGTCGGAAAGGGCATAGTTCTTCCACTCCTTAATGCAGGTCTGTCCGTTGTAGGTCTCGGTCCAAAGGCCTTTGTCGAAATTGTCGTACAAATCCTGAATGGCAGAGATTTGCTCGGCGGTGAGGGGTGACTCGCTGCCGAGTTCTTCGTGTGCCTTGAATACCTCGTCGAGGAGTTCGTAAGACGTTTGCTGCGCGAACGCCGTTACGTCGGTGTTG
>JBJEAH010000027.1:0-3226 GCA_051868815.1 Alloprevotella sp. | reverse complement strand
CGTAGCGGCATCATAAAGCACGCGGACAAAATCGTCACCACATTCAAAGCCCCTAAGTGTCTGGCCACTCATTGCCGTAAAGTCCGATTGAGCCGGCGCAGCAGAATAGACAAAACCGCCGTTATAGACATTATTGGAATCGTAGGTCACGTAAGACGAAGTGGAGGCAGAAAGAACAGCCACATCGCGACGGGCAGCATCGGCTATATCCACTTTCGTAAATACATACTGGTCGGCGGTGCTGGTAGTAGTCCAAGTGGTAAGGAAATAGGGATTGGTATCGGAGTTGTATGTGGTATACTTTATTGTGAAAACTTGCTGTGCCGTGGAATGTACCGTGGGAAGCAGGAACGTATTAGCACCTGTTAAGTTCGCACCGTTCCACGCTATCTGCATGGCAAGAGGCGAAGACTCCGAAGCAAGTTGAACGGCAGAGAAATCATCGGCTGTGTATGCCTTACTCTGAGGGCCGCGCGTCGCTTCGAAACCCGTGGAGTTCTTGATAGAAATAATACCACCCGCATCGTTAAACTTGACATAGAAATAATGCTTCTGCTTCATTTCCGTCTCATCGTTCAGGAGCGTGGCGTGCTTGGCGTTGTCCGTATCGGTGATATAAAGATACTTATTGAGGGAAACGTTCTTAATCGTATAAACGCCGTTGTCGGCAGAGGTGAATGTCTTGACTGGCAGTGTTGCAAGGTTTCCGACGGCATTTTGCAACGTGCCGAGGTCGGAGGTTGTACTAATTGTGTTGAGCAAATCATTGAAAGCCTCATGCGTGGGCAGACCCGGGCAGTCCTGATCGGCGGGTTCGGGATAGGACACTTTGCTCTGCACGCGCTGCGTTGCCACAGTGCGATAAGCCTCAACTAAGGGATTAAGCGCAGCAGCATCGGAGGCATCGATTTCTGTAAATTCCCAAAGATTGTTAGTTGCCTCGATATTTCCTCCACCATTCCAGAGACCAATAGCCGTATCCCAATCGCTATTGCCTCGGCAATTCCAGCTGCGATCAACAGAATTGGGACGGATAGTATACTGCCCAGTTGTGCTGGATTGGAGGATACGCCACTTATTGTTGCTATTGGTCGTAGCAACGGCAACATTGGCATTAGCATCGTTGGTATTCAGCCAACGTACAAAAGAAGGGGTAGTGCCTTGGTGAGCAACGTCCAAGGCGTAGGGAGAAATGGTGAACCACTGTTCACCTGCCACATATTCATCGGTAGCAGTAATGGTAAAGAGATTGCCCAATGAAGGCGGCGTACTTTCGTTGCCAACCAGTCCGTGCACACCCATAACGGCATTTGTAATACCCGGCATATAGAATGCCAAATGTGCGCCGCTTTGCACAGGGTCTATATAATAAGCCTTGTCGGCTGCGGGAACGAAATTACTATATCCGGCAACAGGTACGAAGCTCCATACGGAAGAACCGTCGTTGGCATCGTAAAAGCCGACATTGCGCCCCGATGAAACACTTCCGGCACCACCATGAAAGTTCCAAGAGGGGGAAGTGTTTGCCGGCGTTTCGATTTCGCCCGGCACGATGTCGAAAGCATAGGGCGTTGCAGCACTGTTGCCAAGGTTAGTAATGATTTTCCATGTCTTGGCCTCGCTTTCCGTTGCAGTTGATGTTACAGCACTGGCACCATTCGTTGCGCTCGAATACGTGGCGTATGTGCCGCTGGTGGTGCAATAAATTTTGTAAAGCCCCGACGTTTCGGTAGCAATGATGATAAACTTGGCGGCACCAACGTAGGGATAGCTTGAATTAGTGCTCGCTTCAGTAAAGTTTGTGGTCAGCGCAGCGTTGGTGCGGCTGAATTTACTGGCCGACGTATCCCAAACCACGCAATAGTTTTTCAACGTCGTGTTGCCTACGCAACAAACATAATACTCTACGGGACTTTCCACGGTAGACGTGGTGAAGTTGCCCGCTTTTAAGCTACTACCCCCCCCCTATTAGCAAGAGGAGTAGTAAAGAAAGAAATTTAATTCTTTTCATAACAAACGATTTAGTGATTAAAGTTTATATAAAAATAAAAGGGTTCTAATTACTGTGCCTATAAGTGCGCTTATTTCACCAGCACGCGCTTGCCGTCCACGATATAAACGCCTCGGGGCAGGGTGCCGGAAGAAGAGAGGCGGATACCGGTGATGGTATAGGCTTCGCGCTGCGAAGACGAACTTTCGGAGCGGACGGTTGCTATGGAGGTTGTTTTCATAGTGCCGTAAATGCTGATGTCGTGCGCCGGCATCGTGGCTGGCACGTCCTGCCAGCCCAAGAACTGATATTCATCGGTGCTCTCCACCTCGGGCGGGGTGATGACTGCTCCGTAAGCCACATCTTGCGTGGCATAAAGCTCGTTGTCGAGATAATAGTTGACCTTGTAATTATTGACCGTGAAGACGGCATTGACCGTAACGTCGGAGGCGGGCATCGTTTCGGGCAGATTGTCCCAACCCGTAAACGTGTAACCCTCCTTTGCGGGCGGCTCGGGCAACGTAATGGTTGCGCCTTCGGCAAACGAAAGCGTGGCATAGGTTGCGCCGTCTACAAGGAACGTGAGCGTATGCGTAGCGGGTTCAACAGCCGGTTCGCCGGCAACAAGCGCAGCCTCAACACTGGGCGCAGTGACTTCGATGCCCGTGCGCAGGGAAAGGCGAATATTGTCGAGAATAACCCTGTAAGTGCCAACCGCCAAAGGAACGTCGGCATTGAGCGTGAGGGAGAAGATTTCGCCCGCATTGCCCGCTATGGCTTGGTTGGTGGGCGAATAGCCCACAACGCGCAGCGCACCGTCGGACAGGGTGTTGGCCATGAGCGTGTGGCCAAGGGTGCGGTCGCAGGGGCGCAGCGTGCCTTCTGCCAGCGCCACGCCTTCGGGCAGGAGAAGGTCTATCTGGAAGGCGGTGAGATTTGTGGTGCCGGGATTAAGCAGCGCCACATTGAGCTGCCAGTTGCGGCCGGCGCGCGTTTCGGTTATAGCGGCCTGCACCGTGCAGTCGTTTTCGTCGGCTGCCTGGGCGGCGGGCGCAGTGAAGCAGGCAGCGGAGAGGATAGACAATATTATATATATATATCGTTTCATGGAGTTGATGTTTTTAGTAGACGAGTTTTTTAGTAAACGGGGTTATTCATTATTACTCGCATCATTTTACCAAAATCTTCCTATTGTTCACAATGTACAGGCCGGAGGGCAGAGCGATGCGCTGCTTG
>JBJEAH010000026.1:0-3230 GCA_051868815.1 Alloprevotella sp. | reverse complement strand
AAAGTTTGTAACATGTATTACAAAGTTTGTAACATGTGTTAGCAAGTTTGTAACATGCGTTACAAAGTTTGTAATAAAAAATATCTGCGCAGATAGTGAAAAATGTCAGGCAGAAAGGAAAAATTTTCAAGGAGAAAGGAAAAAATTGCTCCGTGCGCGTTTGGGGTGTAAAGGTGCGGCGAAAGAGTGGAGCGCAGGCAATGAAGTAGTCTTACGTTTTCTTTGTTGCTATAAATAATAGTGATGCACGGACGGGCGTTTGCGTTACGCCCATCCTCCCTTTTGCCCCTTTTCTTATAGGATAATTGCGAAATTCATAGGCGTAAAGGCTTGCGGAATAAGAAAAATACTTAACTTTGCATAATTGTGCACGGATTATATGCCGTTTGGCACAGACTGGAACTGACTTATGACACACGAAAAACCTATCAACGAGATATTGCCCGAGGCAAAACTTCTGAGCATCGCAACCCACACGGACGAGCGAGGCAAGCTGACGTGCGTGCAAAACGGCGACAATGCCCTGCCTTTCAAGTTCGAGCGCGTGTTTTGGATTACCGGCGTGCCGGCAGGCGCCACGCGCGGCTGCCATGCCCACCGCACCTGCCCGGAAATCATCGTGCCCGTGCACGGCTCCTTTTCCGTGAAAATCAACAACGGCAAAGACCCTGAAACCATCGTGCACCTCTCCAATCCCAACGAGGGGCTGTATGTGCCGCCCATGGTGTGGTGCACGCTCTTCGACTTCTCTGCCGATGCCGTGTGCCTCTGCCTCGCCGAGTACGACTACGACGAAAGCGGCTATATCCAAACGCTGGGCGAGTTCGCCGAAGCGGTTAATGGAAAGTAAATGATAAAAATTGCTCCATATATAAATAATGCGTCGATGCGAAAGGCGTGGGATAAGTTCGTTTCTGCTTCGCGCAACGGCACGTTCCTGTTTCGCCGCGACTTTATGGAGTACCACGGCGACCGTTTCGAGGACGCCTCGCTGCTGATTTACGATGACAAGAAACCGCTCGGTCTGCTGCCTGCCAATCGCTCGCGCCGCGATGCGGCAACTGTGGAAAGCCACGGCGGGCTAACTTACGGCGGACTGCTGCTGGGCGACAAGGCAACGGCACTGCTTACGGGCAAGATGCTCCATGTGGCCGCCGAATACTATCTCGCTCAAGGCTATAAGCAATTAGTGTACAAGCCCACACCTTATATATACCACCGTCAGCCCACGGAAGAACCTCTCTATTGGCTCTACCGCGCCGGGGCGACGCTCGAAACGCGCAATGTGTCCACGGCGGTCAGCCTGCGCAACCCGCTACCGCTCTCGGAACTGCGCAGGCGCAAATGCCGAATGGCTCAAAATGTAGAATTGCGCATTTGCAGCGAAAAAGGCGGGGCTTTGGCGGACGAGGATTATCCCGCTTATTGGGACTTGCTCACCGAAACTTTGGAGCAGCGGCATGGTGTTCGTCCCGTTCACTCTTTGGAAGAGATAAAGCTGCTTAAATCTTTGTTTCCCAATAATATAAAACTTTACACGGCAGAGCGTGACGGAGCGTTGCTCGCCGGCGTTTTATGCTTCGATTGCGGCAATGCGGTGCACGCGCAATACATCGCCGCCGGCACAGAAGCCCGCGCCTGCGGTGCGCTCGATCTGCTCCTCGCCACTCTTTTGGAGATTTATGCCGGCCGCGCCTATTTCGATTTCGGCATTTCCAACGAACCCGAAACGGGGCGCATCAACGAGGGCCTTATCTTCCAGAAAGAAGGTTTCGGCGGCCGCGCGGTGTGCTATGACCGCTACCTCGTTTCGCTCGATAGCCTCGTGGCGGCGACGCCAAAGTAGAAAATAAATCAACTGCGGGATGGTATGACAAATGACTAAGGTATTATCTGCCTGGAAGGCAGTACGGAGCGAAGCGACGGTAACCGGGGACGAAGTCCTCGGGGAAGCAGTTGCAATGCTTCTGCCTGGAAGGCAGTACGCCTGTGGAAATGAATAAAAGACCAGTCCTTCGGCGTAGTGCCTTCCAGGCACTACGCTCCCTCCCGCTTTTCCGGGCACTGCGTACCCGGTTATCGTCGCTTCGCTCCGTAGTGCCTTCCAGGCACTTAATACCTAATTCAACCAACAGGTTTAGTAGATTTTTCAAATAGCAGATAAATAATTATTTTCCCCGTGCACATTCCCTATTACGACTTGCAACAGATTTCAGCCTCCTTTGAGCCGCAACTGTCTCAAAGGATACAGGCCGTTGTGGCAGGCGGACGCTATCTGTACGGGGAGGAACTCGCCGCTTTCGAGCGCGACTTTGCGCACTACGTGGGCACAAGGCATTGCGTGGGCGTGGCCAACGGACTCGACGCGCTGACCCTCGTGCTTATGGCGTGGAAACGGCTGAAAGGGTGGGGCGACGGCGACGAAGTATGCGTGCCCGCGCTGACTTTCGTGGCAACCGCCGAGGCGGTGAACCGCGCAGGATTGCGCCCCGTGTTTTGCGATGTGGGAAAAGACTTCGTGATGACGGCGCAGACCCTCCTGCCGCACCTCACGCCCGAAACGCGGGCGGTGATACCCGTGCACCTCTACGGCCACCCCTGTCCGATGGACGAGATCAACGCCCTCGCCCACAGCCGGGGCATCATGGTGCTTGAAGACGCGGCGCAGGCGCACGGTGCCAGCACCGGCGGCAAGAAAACAGGGAGCATGGGCGATGCCGCAGCGTTCAGCATGTATCCCGGCAAGAACCTCGGCGCACTTGGCGACGGCGGCTGCGTGACTACCGACGACGAAGAACTGGCGCAGACCGTGCGCATGTTTGCCAACTACGGCGCACAGCAGAAATACGTGCACCGCGTGCAAGGCATCAACAGCCGCCTCTCGGAGATACAGGCAGCCGTGCTCAACATGAAACTGCCGCGGCTCGACGCCGACAATGCCCGCCGCCGCAACGTGGCACGTTTTTACAACACGCATATCGTGAACCCTTTGGTGCGCCTGCCTTATGAGGGACGCGTGGCGCAGAGCGTGTTCCACATCTACCCCGTGCTGTGCCGCCGCCGCGACAAGTTGCAGCAATATTTGCAGGAGCGCGGCATCGAAACCCTCATACATTATCCCATACCCGTGCACAAGCAGGAAGCCTACGCCGCCTACAACGCCCAGTCGTATCCCGTGGCGGAACTCGCAGCGCGCGAGGTGCTTTCCCTGCCCATCACGCAGTTCCTCA
>JBJEAH010000025.1:0-3230 GCA_051868815.1 Alloprevotella sp. | reverse complement strand
GCAATCGTATTCTATCATCTTCCCACAGGGGCAAGCCCCTGTGCTTTGTTATTAATCCCTTTCAGGGCTACATGCACATTTTGACACAGCCCCGCCCATTGTGCAAAAAGGTACAATCAATGCAGACAACCATTTTCCGGGCGTTTTGCTGCGGACTGTTGGATTTAAGTGGATTAGGGCGCATATAAAACGGGTTATATTTGCAGGAAAGCAAATGTAACCCGTTTTTCAGGTAAAAAGCACGAGCACGGAGATAACTTTTATTTGCTCGGAGATAGTTTTACCTTCCTCCGGGTTGTTTTTCACTATCATATGGGATATTTTTTGTTACAAACTTTGTAACGCATATTACAAACTTTGTAATACGTGTTACAAAGTTTGTAACACATGTTAGAAAGTTTGTAACAAAAACTTTCTTATAAGAAAGGAAAAAATATCACGGAGAAAGAAAAAAATATCAGGCAGCAAATAAAAAATTGCTGCCTGATAGTGTGTGGCTGAATTAAGTGTCAAGTGCCTTGCGAGGCTTACGGAATTTCTTCAAAGTCAATGTATTCGCCTTCGTCTTTTCTGAATATTTTGCCGCTGCGGCGTTGGCGCGAATTGCCCTTGGAGTGCGTGGTGCCTGTCCCTTGGTTTTGCGCGTTGCCCGACTGGCGGTTGCTGCCGCCGCTTTCCCTGCGGGGCGTGATGCCGAAGAATGAATAGATGCTGCGCACAAGGGTATGCGCAATGCTAAACAGAAAGATGAAAAAGCCAAAAATCAGGGCGAAAAGGCAGCCTAATCCGATTTGCATAATCTAATTATAATGGTTTGATACCTGTTAAAGTGCAAAGGGCGTGCCATTTATTGCTTCCCAGCCTTTGCAACGGCATTATTGACCAAAGAACAAATGATGTAGAGCACGATTACGGCAGAAAAACCGGCGAGGCCGAGGACGCAAAGCAAAGCGATAGATGCGATGGCGAAGGAGTAGCGCAAGGTATTGCCGTGCCAGCCGAAGTGCTTGAATTTGAGGGCGAACATCGGTATCTCTGCCACGAGCAGCCAGCAGGAAATCAGTACGCCGCCGAGGAGGCACCAAAACAGCAGGGCGTTGGGCGCGTCGGTGGGCAATGTCTGTGCCAGTGCGCCCCAGAAGAGGGCGTTTGCAGGCGTGGGCAGGCCGATAAATCCCGTTTGCTGCCGCTCGTCGAGGTTGAACTTCGCAAGGCGCAGGGCGGAGAATGCCGCGATGAGGAAGGCGGCGTAGGGCAGAAAGGGTAGGAGGGTCTGTCCGAGGCACGCCAGCGGGCAGCCTGCGGGGCAAGTGCCGGCGGCGGGCTGGAGTTTGCCCAAAATGCTGAATACAATGGTAGCGGGTGCAAAGCCGAAGGTGATGTCGTCGGCCAAAGAGTCGAGTTCTTTGCCGATAGGCGAGGACACGCCGAGCAGGCGCGCCGCAAACCCGTCGAAGAAATCGAAGACCGCGCCGATCACGATAAACAATAAGGCAGAGGAATAGTCCCCGCGGAAAGCGAGGCCCGTGGCAATGCAGCCGCTGATGAGGTTGCAACACGTCAGCGTGTTGGGAATATGCTTTTTCATCGATAAATCTGCTTCTAAGCGTTGGCGGCTTCGGGCTTGAGGCGTGCGAGGACGGTTTGGTTGCCTACGGTGACCTGTCCCATTTCCACGAGCACCTCGGAATTGAGCGGCAGGTACACGTCTACGCGCGAGCCGAACTTGATGAATCCCATGTGCTCGTCGATGTAGCAGGCATCGTCGGGGCGGGCATATGTTACGATGCGCCGCGCCACGGCTCCCGCCACTTGGCGCACGAGGATTTCCTGTCCGGCGGGTGTTTCGATGACCACCGTGGAACGCTCGTTATCGGTGCTGGCCTTGGGCAGCCATGCCTTGTGGAAGTTGCCCTTGTGGTGGACTACTTTCTTCACAAAACCGTCCACGGGAAACCAGTTGGCGTGAACGTTCGTGATGGACATGAAGATGGAAATCATGAGGCGGCGGTCGTGGAAGTACTCGTTTTCATCGACTTCCTCAATCACCACGATTTTGCCGTCGGCAGAGGCCACCACCACGTTCTCCGTGTCGCCGTGGAAGAGGCGGATGGGGCAGCGGAAGAAGTTGACGGCAATGGCAAAGAGGCTGACCGTTATCGCCGCGTAAATATAAAAAGGCCAAAGGTTGCTGTCCTTTAGCAGGAAATACAATGCGCCGTTGGTCACCAACAGGGCGAGGAGGCTGTTCCACAGAATGGTGTTGCCCTCTCTGTGGAGGCGGATTTTCTTTAATCTTCTAAGTCTTGCCATGCCTATATAGTTACGCTTCGCGGAAGCGTCTGCCATTAAAAAGAGTATAATTCTTGGCAAAGTTAGTGTTTTTTTGCTATTGTGCAAAACATTATGCCCTAAGGAAAGCGGCAAATGTCGCATTTATGTGCTAAGAAAGGTGACAAAATGGAGATAAATCGCTATTTTTGTGGCGATGCAAGTTAAATCGGGGACGAAAGAGGCCGCCTGCGTCGGCGGTTTGCGTCATCATATAAATATGGGAAGCATGGACAACGAAACGATAATGAAGACATCTGCCGAACATGACCGCCTTGCCTTTACGGTGCTGGCCATCGAGGCTTCTGCGCAGAAGATGGGCGTGTCGCCCTCGGAAATGAGAAGGCGGCTGGATAAGGTGGGGTTAATCAAAAACCTTATTCAGGATTGCTACGACACCTTGCATACAGAGAGCCGCGAAGCCGTGGCAAACGACGTAGTAGAGGCTCTGAAAAACTGGGAAAGAGAAAAGTGAATGGAAAAACATACGTTATTTCATGGTTCAACTCTTGTCGTTGAGTGTCCGCTGGTAAGCATCGGCAGGAAAGACCTGGATTTCGGTCCGGGTTTCTATCTTACGCCCATTTTTGAGCAAGCCGCCAAATGGGCTGTTCGCCTCAAAACCATCAGACGTGCAGAACAGGCGATCGTGAACGCTTATGAGTTTGCTCTTCCCGCCGGCTATAACATTAAGCGTTTTGAGGCTTACGACAAGGAATGGCTGGACTTTATAGTGGAAAGCAGGGCGGGCAATCAGCCTTGGGCGGGTTATGACCTTATTGAGGGAGGCGTTGCCGACGACCGTGTCATCGATGCGGTAGAAGCCTATATCAATGGATATGCTGACGTGGAGCATACCTTGCGCCAACTGATTTATCATAAGCCCAACTATCAAATCT
>JBJEAH010000024.1:0-3275 GCA_051868815.1 Alloprevotella sp. | reverse complement strand
CGGGCCCTTCCCCGGCTAAAAACTCAAGCCATTAACTGAATATCCCTAATTTATTTTCCCCTTACAGGGGATACATCTGCAACAATATTCATTTTGACACAGCCCGCCAAAGTTTGGCTCTGCGCTCGTTTTGCACGACATTCAACCGGGCGTTTTTCAAAACGCCCCTACTCGTCGTGAAACCGTTATCGCATATCCCAACAACTTTGATTTATCCAACCGAACCTACACGTTAATACAGCAAAACGTCGGCGCACTGCTTTCGGTGCGCCGACGTTTATATTGATGTCTATGAGAGAGTGCGGTTTATTTTTCCTCAATCACTCTTTTCTTGCCGAGCGTGCGGTAAGCGATAGGAGCGGCAAGGAAGATGGACGAGAGCGTGCCGAACACAACGCCGAGGATCATGGCGAAGGAGAACGAGCGTATGCTGTCGCCGCCGAGGAAGAAGATGCAGAGCAACACGAGGAGCGTCGTGGCGGAGGTCACGAGCGTACGGGCCAAGGTGCTGTTGAGCGACTCGTTGAAGAGGCGCATCGTGGCGCGCTTGGGATAGAGGCCGAGGTTCTCGCGGATACGGTCGAACACTACCACCTTATCGTTGATCGAGTAACCGATAGCCGTCAGCACGGCGCCGATGAACGTCTGGTCCACTTCGAGCGAGAAGGGCACCCAGCCCCAGCAGATGGAGTACGTGCCGAGGATAAGCAGGGTGTCGAAGCAGAGGGCCACGACGCTGCCCACGGAGAATGCCACGTTGCGGAAGCGGATAAGGATGTAGATGAAGATGGCCACAAGCGAGAGCAGCACGGCGATGACGGCGCTCTTTGCCATGTCGGCTGCAACGGAAGGACCTACCTTCTGTGCCGATACGATAGAGCCGCCGGCGTGGTTGTCGCGGTCGATAAACGTAGCGTAGTCGGCCTTGATGAGGTTCTGCTCGTGCAGGGCATCATAGATGAACTTCTCGACTTCCTGGTCGATATTTTCAGAATCGTCGTCGATGCGATAGTTCGTGGTGAGGCGCACTGCTTCGTTGTTGGTCGTGGTAATGGCAATGGCGCTGACGGTAGCCTCTGCGTCCTTGGCCTGTACCTTTTCGGCCACGGCTGCACGCACCTGCTCGGGCGTTACGCCTTTCTGCTCGAACTCAATCACGTAGTTGCGGCCGCCGGTAAAGTCGATACCCTTCGAAAGTCCGCGAATGCCGAGGAAGGCAATGCATACGGCTGCTGCCACGAGGAAGATGGTGATAGAGCCTTTTGCCTTCTCCATGAAGCGCACGCTGGCGTTTTTCATGAAGTTGCGGCTGAGGGCAGTGGTGAAGGTAAGGCCGAGCCACTTGTCGCGGTTGTGGAAGTGTTCGTAAACCATACGCGTCATCCAAACTGCGGTGAAGAACGAGGCGCAGATACCGATGCCGAGCGTGAGGGCGAAGCCTCGGATGGGACCGGTGCCGAAGTTGTAAAGGATTATGGCGGTGATGATTGACGTGAGGTTGGAGTCGAAGATTGCGGAGAAGGCGTTGCCGTAGCCGTCGGCAAGTGCCGTCTTGATGTTCTTGCCGGCAGCAAGCTCTTCCTTGGTGCGCTCATAAATCAGCACGTTGGCATCCACTGCCATACCGAGCGAAAGCACCATACCGGCGATGCCGCTCATCGTGAGGGCCGCCTGGAAGGAAATGAGCACGCCGAAGGTGAAGAAGAAGTTGAGCAAGAGGGCGCAGTTGGCCACCATGCCGGGGATAAGGCCGTAGAAGGCGCACATGAAGATCATCAGCAGCACGAATGCCACGACGCAAGCCGTAAAACCGGCGTTGATAGAAGCAGCACCGAGGCTCGGGCCGACGGTTTCTTCCTGCACAATCTTGGTGGGCGCAGGCATCTTACCGCTCTTGAGCACGTTAGCGAGGTCGCGCGTGTCGTCGGTGGTGAAATGACCCGAAATCTGCGACTGTCCGCCGGTGATTTCCGTCTGTACCACGGGGGCGCTGTAAACCACGTCGTCGAGCACGATTGCCACGCACTTTTTGAGGTTCTTCTTCGTGAGCGCAGCCCAGTCGCGCGAGCCGTTGGTGGTCATCGTCATCGAAACGATGGGGTTGTGGTGCTGGTCGAAGTCGTCCTTAGCATCGGCAATCACGTCGCCCGACATAGAGGGCTTGCCGTTTTCTGCTTTCAGGGCGTAGAGTTCAAAGATAGGCGCCTTGAAACTTTCGGAGGGCTTCACGCTCCAGGCGAAATGCACGTCGGCGGGCAGTGTGCCCTGTGCAGCTTCGCTGTTGAGCATGGCGTTGACCTCGGCCGTGTCGGCAGCGAGTGCCATACCCACGATGCAGCCCTGCGGAGAAACGATGGGCTGACTGCCTGCGCTCTGCATCAGCTTGGCGAAGAGCGGGTGGCGGGCGGCGGCATCGGCAGCGGCTTTCTCTTGCACGCTCTTGGCGGCGGCAGAGTCGGCAGCGGTCGTGTCGGCGGGAGTTGCACCCTTGGCGAGGCGGTTGTCTACTTCAACCAAAGCGGGTTGCAGCTCGTTGAGCGTATAGGTTTCCCAGAACTCGAGGTTGGCACTTCCCTGAAGCAGTTTGCGCACGCGCTCGGGCTCCTTGATACCCGGCATTTCCACCATGATCTGACCAATCTGGCCTTTGCCGTGCAGCACCTGGATGTTGGGCTGAGCCACGCCGAAGCGGTCAATACGCGAGCGCACCACCTTGTTGGAGTTTTCAACGGCGGCTGCCACCTCTTCGGCGAGCACTTTCTTCACTTCGTTGTCCGTAGAGTTGTAGGAGATATTCTTTTCCTTGAGCTTGGAGGCAAACACGCCGCCGAGGCGGTTTTCGCCGTTCTGCTTCTGATAGACGGAAACGAAGATGTCCACGAAGTCGGCGCTTTCCTTCTTGGCCTGTTCGCGTGCATCGGCGAGTGCCTTGACAAAGGCGGGTTCGCCGGCGCTTTCACCTGCGAGGCTCTTCACCACGTCGGGCACGCTCACTTCGAGGATAACGTTCATGCCGCCTTTAAGGTCGAGGCCGAGACCGATTTGCAGTTCTTCGCATTCTTTGAGTGTTTTCCAGTTCAGGTACACCTTCTCGTTTCGCATGGAATCGAGGTATGCGCTGCCGTCTTTGCCTTGCGCCGTGAGCTCGGCCGCTTTCTTCTCGTAGTGGCTTGTTACGGCCGAAAACGAGAGGTAGAAAAGGCAAATCAAAGTAAGCAACACTGCAATTACTTTAACAAATCCTTTGTTTTGCATTGTGTGTGATTGGGGTTGTT
>JBJEAH010000023.1:0-17349 GCA_051868815.1 Alloprevotella sp. | reverse complement strand
GCCTATGATAGGATTTCTCGGAGTGGATACCGACGGCGGTGTCTATAAAAAAGAACTGCCGAGCAAATACGGGCCTGTGAGCATCTCGCCAAATGAACAAATGCCTATCACCGTGCAGAATGCACGCGATGCCTATATCACCAGCAAGGAACACTTCTCTTGGGTGCCCGAGCAAAACGTATTTGCCCTTACCGCCATGACCAAAGGCGCCGGACAGATTCGCACCAACGGGCGCTTTGCCCTCACCTGCAACTTCGAGGCACTGACCAATAAGGTGAAAGACGCCGTGAACCGCATCTGCTCTGCCAAAATAATGAACAACCACGACTACGACACCAATCTCGGCGCGGAGGTTGAGGTGCACATGGTGTTCTCCCTGAGCGGCGGCACGGGCGCAGGCACGTTCCTCAATATGGCATACGTCATCAAGAATGCGTTGAACAAATGCAAACTCACCGGCTACGCCGTGTTGCCCGACGTTTTTGAAAATATGTCGAACTACGGCATGGAGCGCGTCAAGCCCAACGCTTACGGCTCTATCTGCGACCTCGACTGGTTCATGCACCTCAACGGCACGGAAAAGCTGCAATTCGACTACGTAACGAGCAAGCAGCAGATCACCGGCGCACCGTTCAACGCAGTTTTCTTCATCGACAACCGCAACGAAAACGGAGATACCTACAGCAACGTTGAGCAACTTACCGAAATGATTTCCCTCGCCCTCGTAACCTCTGCCGGCGAACTTTCCGACTCCGTAACCTCTGTGACCGACAACGTTGAAAAGAGCATTATGAACGGCGACGGCATGGTGGGCAACAAGAGAGCCTGGGTGAGCGGCATGGGCGCCTGCGAAATCATTTTCAGAGGAAAGGAGATGGGCGAAATCTGCGCGCTCAAGAATGCGCAGCGCATCATCCAGCGCATGATAGCATCATGCATCGATGCCAACGCCATTGCCAATGCCTGGATTGACTCGCCCAACGTTAATATCCGCGAAAACGGCGGCTCAGAAAACGACAACGTTATCGACTTCATCCTGTCCAAGCAGCCTAAATTCCCCCTCGACACAATCAACGACAACCAAAACGCCAAAGCAGAGGCATTGGGCTATATCGAAAATGTTGCTGCGCCCAAGAGCGAAGAGGTGCAATCGAAAGTTCAGGAACTCAAAGACCGCGTCACCAAGGAACTGCACAACCTCATCGTGAAGAGTGTGAACCAAGAGTGCGGCGTGGGACTGGCAAAAGACGTGCTGGATGCCATTAAGAGCCAGGTAGACATTTTCCTCAAAGAGATGAATGCGGAAAAAGATGCGTTTACGCAACGCCAACCGGCTTTGGAAAACGCCATCTCTGTAACATCGGAAGACCTTAAAGAATACAGCAGCCGCTTCTTTAAGACCAAAGGCAAGGTCAACGACCTCGAACTGTGCGTATGCGACGCAGCGATGGCACTGGCTATCAACAAGCGGGAAATCGCACGGAGAGACGCCGCCATCACGTTCTTCAACAGCCTTATCGTTGCCATTGGCGACGAGCAATTGAAGGTTAGCGACATTGAGAAGAAGCTCAAGGCGGTGAACACGTCCTACGTCAACCGCATTGCCATGCTCACAAACTCTGTGGACCACACGAGCGATGCCACTTTCCAAATCGACCTCGCCAAACAGGCCGTCAACGCCATTGGTGTCAACGATGACGAAATACAGATAAAGGACTTCATCGCCACCCTGCCCTACACCGAGAAATTCTACGAGGCAGACATTAAACCGACCGATGAACTCGAAGCGGCAATCCTTAATTACACATTGACGCTGCCCACTGCCAAAAGTTGGGCAAAGACCACAATAGACGATGTGCTGTGCAGGATAAACAAGGACAATCCAGAACGGCTCGACCAAATCTTACGCCTCGCCCTCGCCAAAGCGAAGCCGCTGCTCAACATCAACACCCGTGGCCAGGTGGGCTACACGTACGGCAGGTTCTCGTACGTTGGCGTACCGATGAACAGCACGCTGCTGCAAGACGGCGGCAGGCTCGAACAGCTTGCCGGCGGCGAAAAAATCCAGTTCGCACGCCTGGGTATGCAAGACCGTGTCATCATCTACAACCAAATCGGCGTAGTGCCGGCCTACTTTATCGGCAGTTTGCAAAACTATAAGCAGAAGTACGAGAAATGCAACATCTTCTCCCACATAGATGCCACTATCTACCAGCGCATGGTGCGCGAAGGGTTCTCGCTCCTGCCCGTCCTCGACGACGGCTCGAAAGACGTGGAACTATGGGTAAGAGGCCTGATTATGGGACTGATTAAAAACGAGAACAACCGCTACTACGTAAAAGACAAGACCAACGGCAAAGCCCTGCGCCAGTATTGGGTAGAACTCGGGCAATATCGCGACGAAGCATTCAATGCCTTTAAGGCAGACCTTCCCAATCTCCGCCAGCAGTTCAAGGAGTTCTTCAAGCAGTATCAGAGTGCCAACGGCATGGATGCCATGCAGGCTCTGGTCAGCGATGCCAAGCAAAACTATCTTGAAAAGTACTCGCAGATAAACATGACAGTTGAGCAAATCGAAGAACGCGGCAACGAACAAATCGCCGACCTTTTGGAGAAAGAACTTGGTTTTGTAGAAACCTTATAACAAGCCCTCAGTAATTCTTCCCAAATGGGAAAAACATAAACTAAATAGAATATATGAGGCACAACGTTTGCATTATGCTTGGCGAGGACATGAAAACATTCGTGGCTCGCACTGCCAAGTATATATATAAATATGGTGAGGGGGGAGCAGAGGATTTCTGCAAAGTGCTGTCGTGGGTGGGGAACGCCGATGGCAGCGTAACCATCAAGAAAGCCGAGCTCGACTGCCCGGGAGGCAACGTCTTCGTTTCCACCACGCGAGACCAGTATGCCACGCGCCTTGCCAACGACACCGTGCTGAGTGCTGATGATGCCCCGCTAAGGCTGCGCCGGTACTTCTCCAAACTTCACCAACAGACGATCACCGTCAGCAATGGGGGCGACAGCAACAGGTTGCTCCTCTCCCTCTATCTGCCCCTCTACGACGAGATACTTTTCGAGCAGGTTCTTGCCATAGTGGAAGCACTTAATGACATTCAGCAGCATTACAGCCTCATGGTCGTGGGGCTTTGCGCCGACCTCCGCTGCGCGGTGTGCCCCGACTACGACGAGGACGGAGAGCAATCCACGCCACGCGGCACGGCGGAAATTGAAAAAGCGTGCATCGAACGTCTTGCAAGGCTGCGCGTTGAAAACAATCATCTCGAGCAGGCGGTTATCTTGCAGAACATTAATGCCGCAGGCTATGCCCTCAACCTTGATGCAGAGTCGCTGGTAAGAATTATGGGCGAACTTTCGCTGCTTGCGGCGGAGAAATACGACACGGTGTTTACGCCTGCCACGGAGTTCGACCGCGAGCATCCGCTTTGCTCGCTCGGCCTATCGGTAATGAACCTCGACAAATATTATTTCGCCAATTACCTGTTGCGCCGTGCCTATCTGCACCTGATGAAACGCGAGGACGTGGCGGGCGAACAGGTGGATCTGAACCGGGTAGCAATGGTGGCAAACGAACTCTTGCAGCAACACACAAGTCTGTTTACGGATTTCTATGCAAAATATGCAGAACCGCTGGTGCGGCAAGGCGTTTCGCACAATGCTATTGTGAGCAAGGCTTCGCCGGAACTGGCGAAGGAACTCGACGGCGTGGCGAAGCATCTGTCGGACTTCATCACGCAGGACAAGTTCTCCCTGCCCGAAAAGCGTGCGCTACTCGCCGTTATCCTCGGTTACGACGACCCATTTCTGCATGGCTATCTCTTTAATCAGCAGCAACTCACGCTGGACCATCTCGATGCCGATGCCGCCAACGTATTTATTGATGCCAACAACGAGCTGGTCACCGTGAAAATTGACGACGACGGGGTAAAGACCGGGGAGCATGGACCGCTGACCGACTGCCAGGATGCCGACGGCTTTGTAGAATTGCCCGTCAAGCGTTTACAGCAGTTGCGCGGCGACATGCGCGAGGCAACAAATTATATCCGCCAAAAGAGCCGCGAACTGGAAGACATCGGGCAAATGACCGATGATGCAGCACAAAGCGAGAAACTGCTGACGAAAGACGGCTTTGTGGTGGAAGGCAACGTGTATCGGTTCGACGCCGAGCATCAGGAGGCCAAGTTCGACGAGAGCTATCAGCCCCGCCCCGTTACGGAGCAGAGCGTAGACCTTAGAGAATATTTTGCGCCAATAAAAGACCAGGGGCAGATTGGTGCCTGCACGGTGTTTGCCGTGACATCGATCTTTGAATATATTATTAAAAAAAGCACGCAGAATGTTCCCGACCTCAGCGAATCATTTGTCTACTACAACGTGCGCCGCGCCAAAGGAGAAGAGAGAACCGATACGGGCAGTTCGTTTCAAGATGTGATAAAGAGCATCGGCACGGAAGGCATCTGTACGGAAGAGTTGCACCCCTACTCCAAACCGCTCCGCGAAGCGCCCTCGGACGAGGCTGTCCTTGACGGCAAGACGCGACACATCGTGAAAGCACTCAACGTGGCCGTCAGCGAGCACGACATTAAATCTGCCATACAAGAGGGCTATCCCGTGGCCGTATCGCTCAAGGTGTTCAATTCTTTCTCGCCGCAGGTGCGCGGCGGCGCAGGCTGTAACGTAGGAACTTCGGGCTTTGTGTCCCACCCTTCCGAAGCAGAACTTGCCTCGGGCGAATATGGCTATCATGCCATGGTGGTCGTGGGGTATTCCGACAAGGCAAAGCATTTCGTGGTGCGCAACTCGTGGGGCAAGCAGTTTGGCGATGAGGGATATTGCTATATTCCTTATTCCTATATATGCGATGAAGACTTGAACCGCATGGCGTGTATCGTGACCGAGGTGACAGCCGCCGAACTGGGCGAAGGCACGCAGATTGCCGCCCCTGGCCGAAAGGGCGGGCAAAGCACCGTGGTGCAATTCAACATGAACGATGCTCATATCAAGGCGTGCGTCATCAAGAGCCTCATCCGTGCAGAGCAACGGCGGCTGGCCAAAATGCAGAAAGAAGACACTCTGCTGCGCCACGACTATGAAATGCTGATGCAAAACCTCGGGCGGCAATCGAAGCGCAAGGAAATCCTCGTACGCACGCAGAAGAAACTTCAAGACAAGATTGAAATGGCCCGCGTGCAGCAGCGCAAAATCAACGAAGAAGAACGCCCGGCACGCCTCAAGGCTTTCGACCAGCAAACGTGGCAGGCGCGGCTTTCGTTTATAGCTTGGGACGCATCGTTTGTCCTGTCATGGTTAATCGGGTTGCTGGCCTTTCTGCCAAAAGACGGGGAGGGCTCTTTCCTGAACGGCATGGCGGATTGGTTGGGTTCGGGCTGGTGCATCGGGTTGTCGGCGTGCCTTGCGCTGGGTGTTGTCTGCACCATATTATATTGGTGGTGGATTCGCAGCGAACGCCGCCGCATTGAAAAGGAACTTGAAGAGAAAAGCACCAAACTCGCCGCCGAAGCGCAGAGGATGGAAGAGGCTTTGAAATGCTCGCAACTTAAATTTCACCTGGCGGGCATGGTGATAGACAGTTTGCTTTCGCTGAAAACGACCCTCGACAAGAAGTATCAGGCATTGAAGTCGTATATCGGCAACCTTGCCCAATGGCAGAAAGAGGAACAGGAAGCCTCGGCCGTTATGGAGCCTTTGGTAAAAAATCCCTTTATCCCGTTGCTCAGCAATGAAGTGCTCGACAATTATTTCAACGGGCACGCAGAACATATTACGGGGCAGATGCACCTGTATGAGTATTTCAACAATTATAAGCTCGACGATGAATCCATAATTGCATTCAAACGGCAACTCAAAGAAAATATTTTGCAGCACGTCTCTGCCGCGCTTTCCGATTTCACGATATTCCATCATGTGTTCAACACTAAGAACTATCCCTTCCTTGATAAAGAATACGCTTCGGCCGAGCGTCTCTTGCCGCTACTCGACAAGAAGAGCGAGCCGTTCTGCCAGCTCCGCAGCAATGCCACCACGCGCCCCCAGGCGCACTTCCTGTTTGTGAAGACCGATGCGGAGGAACGGGCAGCATGGCAATACGAATACCCCAAGTATTTCAGCACGCGCCCTATCTCCGACGATATCCTGTCTGCCTTCAAGATGCTGGCCATAAGGCTGCAACCTTTGGCCACAAACGAGATATTGCTGGAAGACATATTATAATTTTTCCCCGCGCATCGTTTTCGATTGGCGTGGCAATATGCAAAATGCGGCGAGCAGCAAGCCCCATTTAAGGACTTACCGCTCGCCGTATATATATATTATATGTATATGCCGTTATTTTGCCGGCTCCCATTTGCAGCGCACGGGCGAAATGATTGCACCCTCTTCTTTCAGCTGCTTCATGGCTTTGTCAACTTCTTTGCGGTCAAGGCCGCTAAGTTCAGCGATTTTGCCAGCGTTCAAAGGTTCGCCGGCCTGCTTCATTGTTTCTAGAACTTTTTCTTTTGTTTCCATAATTCAAATAGTTTTGGTTGAAAGATCATTATATTAAAGAATTGCTTTGCAGATAGGAAGCACTGGCAGATTTACCCTTCAATCATGCCTAAAAATTCGTCTTCCGTTTTAAGAGGAACGCCGAGTTTGGAAGCCTTTTCGAGTTTCGAGGGTCCCATGTTTTCGCCGGCGAGAATGAAGGATGTCTTCTTGGAAATGCTGCCTACGTTCTTGCCGCCGTGGGCTTCGATTAGGGCTTTGTATTCCTCGCGCGAATGGCGGGCGAAGGTGCCGCTGATCACGATGCTCATGCCAGCCAGTGCCGTGGACTGCAAGGCAGCCTGCTCTGCCTCCATGCGCACGCCGGCCTCGGCAAGCCGCGCCACGAAGGCGAGGTTGCGCTCGTCGGCAAAATAGCGCAGCACGCTCTCGGCAATGGCCTGCCCCACCCCTTCTGTCTGCATGAGATCGTCGAGCGAGGCCGCGCGGAGCGCGTCCAGCGAGCCGAAGCGGCGGGCGAGTGTCTTGGCCACCACTTTTCCCACGAACCTGATGCCGAGGGCAAACAGCACGCGCTCGAAGGGCACGTCCAACGAACGGCGTATGCCGGCTATTACTTTTTCGGCGGAGCGGCGGCGCGAACCGTCGTTGCCCATTAGTTGCTCGACGGTGAGGCTGTAAAGGTCGGCGGCATCGCGGATAAGACCGCGCTCAAAGTAGTCGTCCACAGTTTCCGGCCCGACAGAGTCGATATTCATAGCCTCGCGGCTGATGAAATGCTCTATGCGCCCTTTGATTTGCGGCGGGCAGGCCGTGTCGTTGGGGCAATAGTGCGCCGCCTCGCCTTCGTAGCGCACAAGCGTTGCGCCACACTCGGGACAAGTCTTGATAAATTGCACGGCAGTCCCCCGATGGGTGGTGCTATCAGGCGACACATCTGCCACGCCAACTATCTGCGGAATGATTTCGCCCGCCTTTTCCACGCGCACCATGTCGCCGATGTGGAGGTCGAGCTGGCGAATGATGTCTTCGTTGTGCAAAGAGGCGCGGCGCACGGTGGTGCCGGCAAGCAGCACGGGCTCCATATTCGCCACAGGCGTCACTGCACCCGTGCGCCCCACTTGGAACGTAACGTCGAGCAGGCGCGTCACGGCTTGCTCGGCCTGAAACTTATAGGCAATGGCCCAACGCGGATTTTTCGCCGTGAAGCCCAGTCGCTGCTGCTGGCGCAGGTCGTTCACTTTGAGCACAATGCCGTCGGTGGCAAAGGGCAGGGAGTGGCGTGCCTCGTCCCAATAGTCTATATAGTCGTAAATGTCTTGCAGCGAATGCGCCAACTTGGCCGTGGGCGATACGTTGAAGCCCCAGCCTGCCGCCAGCTGCATGCGCTCGTAATGGGTCCGGGCAGTAATCTGGTCGCCCAATAAATAATATAGGTAGGCATCGAGGCGGCGCTGCGCCACGGCTGCCGACTTCTTGCTCTTGAGCGTGCCGGAGGCGGCGTTGCGGGGATTGGCAAAGAGGGGTTCTTCGCGCCTTTCGCGCTCGGCGTTGAGCCTTTCAAAACTCTCCCACGGCATCAGCACCTCGCCTCGAATTTCAAACTCGTCGGGATAATCCAGTCCCTCAGGCAGAGCGAGGGGCACGGTGCGTATGGTGCGCACATTGGCGGTAACGTCGTCTCCCTGCACGCCGTCGCCGCGCGTGGCGGCGCGAACAAGCCTGCCATGCTCATAGGTGAGCGAGATGCTCAGGCCGTCGAACTTCAATTCGCAGCAGATGTCGAACGGTTCGCCGCCCAGGCCTTCCGCCACGCGGTCGTAGAAGGTCTGAACGTCGCCACGCGAATAGGTGTTGCCCAGAGAGAGCATGGGACGCTTGTGCACCACCTGCTCGAAATCGTTGGAGAGGTCGCTACCCACGCGCTGCGTCGGAGAATTGGGGTCGTACATCTCGGGGTGCCGCTCTTCGAGTTCCTGCAATTCGTGCATCATATCGTCGAATTGACGATCGGAAATCTCGGGCGCGTTGAGCACATAATAATTATAATTGTGTCGGTGCAGCTCTTTGCGCAGAAAGAGGATGCGTTCGGCATCGTTGGGCGTGGAAAATAAGTTCATGGTATGACTCAGGGAGTTAAAGCACTGCTGCAATCTTTTTGATGCTCTTTAATTTATCAAGAAACGACTTATCGCGCTTTGCCATTTGCATATCATAGTCTGCCTGTAAACCGGTCAGCACATAGGCAGGCACGGAAAGCGCAGCCTCGCAAAGCAAGGCAAACTTAGTGTTGACGGCGCACTTGCCATTGATAATATCGTTGAGCACGGTATAAGACACGCCCATTTCCGCTGCCAGTTGCCGTTGCGAAATATGCCGATACTCTATCTCGTCTTTAATGAGTTCGCCGGGATGGGTCGGTTCAAAAGGCTCTATATTATTGGCAATCATTTTAGGGTCTACGCCAGGGAGTTCTATCATAATTGGCTATTTATAATGGTTAGACAAATCTTAATCGGAAACTATATCCCCTTTCCCCTCCGCATCAGATACGCGAAGTAGCAGAGTTTATACAGGTGGAATATCTTTAACGAGGGGTGGCGGCCGAGCAGGTTGCTGCGCATCATGCCGCCAAAGAGGCGATAGGCTACCGACGGCAGCCAATCCATGCCTTTCTTCTTCAACTCATTATAATAGAGCGCGGCACCGGGCAGCTCGTCCAGTTTGGGCGCGATGTGCGTGAGGGTGCGCATGGCGGCCTCCGTCTTTTTCAGGAAACTCTCGTTGCTGTCGATGCCCGTGTGCAGGATAGGTACGTCGGTGTGGTAGATGCTGATGTAGCGGCGGCGCAGTTCCTGACCGAAAAGCACGTCTTCGTAGCCATACTCCGTGCAACATTCGTCAAACCGCAGGTCGCCGAGCGCGGCACGGCACATCAGCAGGCAGTATGTAGCCACGGAGGAGAAAGGGCGTGCGTTGCGATATTCCGCAGTGCGCTTCGGCTCGGCAGCTTTCTCGTATCGGCTGCGCAACTCGCTGCCCTCTGGCTCGCCAAGGGGATTGACAAGGCGGGCACAAACCACGTCGGCCTTGTTGCGCTCCGCCCATATATCCCTGACGAAATCGGAGGTGTGCGGCAGCATGTCGCTGTCTAAAATGAGCAGGTAGGGCATACGCGCCGCCTCCATCAGGGCATTGCGCATCCGCGCGCGACCGCCGTTGACGGGCAACTCCAAAAGTTGCGCCCCGACGTGCTCCGCCGTGTCGCGCACGGTACACAGCGACTTTACGTCCGTAGAACCGTCGTCGCCCACAATAATCTCGTAGTCGAAAGGTCCGTCAGCCCCGCCAGCCGCCTGCCTGAAAGCCAGGCATTGCTCTGCAAGGGCGTAAAGCAACTCCGAACAGTCGTAATTATAATTGGGAATAAGAATGGAAAGCATTTGCAAATGAAAAATTTCTTTGCAAACATACGGAAAAAGCACAAAACAAAGCGGTTTTTCCAGCCCAAAATATGCCTTTCTTATGAGAAAATACAAGTTTGTCGGTATAAACCTTTGATTTTCTGATAAAAAGTCGTAAATTTGCAGCGTCTTACGAAAAAAGTAGGACTAATAGGTATTATTTTAATTAACTAACGACGTTATGTTACAGGAAAAAGTAGGCGAAATCGCCGGTAAAATTTGGACCGCCCTCAATGAAAACGGTGCCATGACAGGTAAAGATTTGAAGAAGGCCGCTAAGGTGAAGTGCGACAAGGACTTGTACCTCGGTCTCGGCTGGTTGCTCCGCGAAGACAAAATCGCTACGAGCGAGGCTGAAAAGGACATCAACATCGAGTTGAAGTAAATCAGGCTTGACTTAAAGCCGACAACAGAGATTTTCAAGAGGCTATGCCGCACGGCATAGCCTCTTGTTTTATATCTGATTTTAGAAACAGGCCATAGAGAGACTGTCAATCAAACAACTTAGTATGCCAACGGACACTCGTCTTTTTTTTTGACCAAAGCACAGGCTGTCACTATTTACCTATCTCTATATTCTTTGCCCCTATCATATTTTTTGCCAGACACGCCCCGCGACACTGCATCGGATTGTTGAGGGGACATTCGGCACATTCGATTTTATTGCCCAACATCCGGTAAGGCTTAAAGCGGTCTTCGAACCACTTGCGACATTCATGGTAGTCAGCAAATTCTGAGTAGTGGCGCAAGCCCGCCGTAGCCAGCGGGAGGCAGTACATCACTTCGCCCTCGGGTGTAATGTCAAGGCGCGAGCAGCAGCCGGAAGCGGGTTTGGAGTTGTGCCGCCACAAAAAGCCCAATTGTTCGTCAGTAAACACGCAATAAGGCACGCCGCACTCATAACTTACGCTTACGCCGAGCCGCTCGCCTGCCTTCACGAGGTCCACCACACGCTGCGCCACGATGCCGTATTCGCTGTCTTTGAGTGCCATATTGGAAGATGTAAGCGTCGGCAGCACAAAGCCCACCTTGATATTCGGGTTCAGTCCGAACTCGTCAATCAGATCCAGTGCCCAAAGTTCGTTGGGCTCTTCGGGTTGTATATTAAATGTTATAGAGGCATTCTTACCTGCCGCACGGAGTGCTTTAGAGATGTTTTCGCGCTGCGCCTTGTTCCATTTGGTGGGGTTATTCACGTTGGCCACCCAGTGCACCGGCAACATGGAACATTTATCAGCCAGCTGCACTGCCTGCGGCGTTGCCATATTGCTGAAAATCGTGATGTGCATGTTCTGTTCCAGCAAGCGGTTCACGAACCATTCGATGTCGGGGTTTAGCGTCGGCTCGCCACCCATAAGGTGTATCACGCGGTCAAACGGTTTGCGTTGCATCCATTCCATTATGCCGTTGAACGTTTCGCGGCTCATGGCGTTCCTCGGCTTTTTGGGGACCATCATGTCCACGCCGAAACAATAAGGGCAATGGTAGTTGCACCAGTTGGTAAGCATTAGGTTGGGCATATTCTTTTGTATGTATGTTTATAAACGGGTAAACAAGTGTAGGAGTAAACAAGTAAACGAGTAGACGAGTAAACAAGTAGACGAGTAAACGAGTAGACGAGTAGACGAGTAATTGAGTAAAATCTTATATATTAAAATATTTGCCAAACGCCGCGAAATACTTTTGCAGTGCCTCGGGCGCGGCCTTTTCCACAAACTTGCGGTTCACGATGCGCGAAAACGCCGTGTGGCGGTCAATCAGGCAGCCGTTGCAGAGCGCGTTGCTCTCAGCGCGGCGCAGGGCAATATTATGGCGGAAGGTACGGGCGGCCTTATTGTTGATGATTTTGCTGAACTTTTCTTCGTAAAGCGACCCGACCACGCACTCCGCGTTATAGTCGCTGGAGCACATCGTCACTCTGCCGTCGGCCATAATCGCAGGCAACTGCCAAATTTGGTTGCAAATGCTTCGTTTGCGACGCAAATGCCCGGCCAGGTCGCCCGTTTGCGGCAGGTGCGGCCAGGGGAATGCGCTCGTAAGGTGTATGCTTTTCAGGCCCGGCAGGCGGCGAAACACGTCCGGGATCCGTTCGGGCAAAATCCCTGTGTCTTCGCGATGCACGATGCTATTCACGGAGTAGGTCGCGCCGTGCTTCTGCATCAACGCGTCAATGGCTTGCAGCGACTGCCACACCGTATCGAAACGCCCGGGGCAGCGAATGTGCTCATACGCCTGCCTGTCGTACAATTCCGCCGAGAAGGCAAGGTTGATTTTTTTGCCGTCCACACTGCACAGCACGTTTTCGAGCAGATCAAGCCTGATATTATATGCATTGCTAAAAATATTAAACTCCTCAACGCCGCGTTCTGCAAGCAGACTGACGATTTCAGGCAAATCTTTATTGAGGAACGGCTCCCCGTGCAAGTGCAGGAATACGCAGCGCACAGGCACGTCTATATTTTCGAGCAGCTTCTTGAAGTTGGCAAGCGTTATGGTGTCGCGCCCTCGACGGCGCGCGCCGTTTATGCCGTTGGGACAGCATGAACAAGCCAGCGAGCAATGGCTGGTCAGTTCGACAGTAAGCGTCTCGGGTAAATTCGTGAGCCGTCCCGGCTGCAAATAGCGCAGTCGGAATTTCTGAAAGGCATTATGCAGATGCAGTCTGAAACGCTTTATCCGTGTGCTACGCATGTGTTTTATAACTCAAGCAGGCTCCTTGACACAGGTGTCTGTGGTAAAGGAAGCACTTATTGCATTTTTCAAAGAGCGGCTGCCGCAAGGCGCAGTTTACCGCCGTGCCCATCTGTTCGTATAAATCGTCCCAGGTTATCTTTTCCGAAAAGGGCACTTTCGGCGCAGACATGCCGAGGCAGGGCGTGATGTATTTTGCAGGGGAGATGCATACGTTGCGTGTACCGCCGTCTTCGTGTACGTTGCAGAAAGGGAGAAAGTTATCGTAACCCAGCATTTGCAACGCCTCGTCTTCGGGAAAGGCGCAGGGAGGAACGGGCTTTGCAAAGCTAAGGCTGATTTTGCGTCTTTTGCAGAAATCCAAAACGCGCCGCAGGTCATCGGTAAAGTCTGAGAAATAGGACGCGCCTACATAAATATTGTCGTGCGAGCGGTCGGGAATGGTCAGGGCGATGTTCACGCATTTCAGATTCTGTTTCTCTATCAGTTCAAAGCACTTTGTAAAGTCTGTATTCGGCTTTACGATGTTAAATCGGGCTATGATATTTATGCCGCGCTGCTTTGCCCACTGTATGTTCTCGCAGAAGATGCGCATATATTCCGCGTTCTTCCACAGGGCTTCGGTGATATGAAAGGTGAGGCTTTTGATGCAGGCGGCCTGCCGCTCGGTGAAGCGTGACAAAGGATAGGTGCAATTAGAGGCAAAATATGTGTGCATTCCGTAATCCTGCACCAAGTCGAGGAACAGACCGATGTGCTTGTACATCAATGGTTCCCCGCCGCAGGGCGTAACACAGTTGCATCCGTTCTCAGAAGCCCACTTAAAAATCTTACGTAATTCGTCCTCTGCAATCTGCCTGCGCTCTATATCGTTGGAGAAGCAATAGGAACAACTCAGGTTGCACAGCCCCGTTACGAACACCATGAGCTGATGCTCTACTTTTTGTACGTGCTCGTTGTCGCGGCGCAGCCCCGTAAAGTCGGTTTCTGGAAAGAGATGCTTCAAGTCGGGGCGCAAACCGTTGAAATACAGGTAGAAGCGCTTGGCGGTTTCCCGGTCGTTCCTTGTTTTCAGGTCTTGTATAATGGCTTTATAGCTTTCTGCCAAACCTGCAAAAGTATCGCAAGCCACCTCTTCGGTGGTCTTTTCCACCGGCGCATAGCCTTCTTTCAAGAAAGGTAGTTTTGAGAGAAATGCCTTCGCGCAGTCGTCCAACCGTTCTTGCGGCGCGGTGCGCAGCAATTCCACGCAGAGCGATGCCGATTGGGGCAGACGCAGCAAAGCCTGCTGCAATGCAATGCGCCACATTGCCTCGCCGGGCATCTGCCATAGCGATAGTATTTCTGTGTTACAGAATGAAGTCATCGAGAACGTTTACATTAAGCAGGCGGCGGTCGCCGAAGGAGAAATTATAGAGCTTTTTATGTTCCAGAATATTGGCGCAGAGCGACAGCCATTCGGCACTGTCGTATTGCAGGGCTATATTGTTTGCCGCTTCCAGCAGCACGTCAAAAAGGCGATGCTCATCGGCTGCCGGCCGGACGGCAGAAAGGCCCTGGCGCGTCTGAGTGATTTCGGCAAAAGCCCGTAACGGGAGTGCCGCGTTGCCTTCGCAGCCGCTTTGTGCCGCCATATCCACAAATGTCTTTTCCTTTTGGGAATCTATGTAAAGCTTGGCGTCGAAAAGCAAAGGGGCAATCATAGCCCGGTCTGAATCTTGGTACACGAATACGATATCATCGCCCATAAACCCGGCTCCGAGTTTGGTGAGGTCCGTGCAAAGGGTGCTCTTGCCCTGTCCGCTACGGCCTGTGAACACTATTGCCGCGCCCTTCCACGCCACAGCGGAGGCGTGGAGCGTGTAGCGGTTATGCTGCGCCATGATTATGTGTACCAAAAGGATAACAAGCGAACCGATGTTGGCACGCTCTTTCTTTTTGCTGAATAGTTTTTTCCACGACATCAGCGAACAAACGGTATGGGGGCTTTCCCGGTCGATGGTGATACAGCCGCCGTCGGGCGTATCGAAGTACTCATACCGTTTGTCCTGCGACACGTATTTCTTCAACGTGTTTTCGTGCTTTCCGTCATAGCCCACACCGTGGTAATAACCTTTCCACGCCAAAACGGCATCTTCGGGCACGGGCGACCGCTCTATCGTCACAATGTCTACAACGTGGTCCGCCGCCGTAACATCATTGTCTGCCAAGTGGTGCTTGAAGAGTGTGCTAAGGTGACAGATGTCCACCTCCATTTCCGATTGGAAACGGATAGCGACACCTGCCACCTCGACAATCAATGCGTAGTTCGCACTCATTACTAAGATTAACGACAATTAATGGTAGTAATACAGGCTGGTGTAATACAGCGTCGTGTAATACAGACCCGAACCCTGGACAACGTCCATAGAAGCGTGCTTGCTTGTCTGCGGCTTCTCGTAAGTTTTCTTAGTCATAGTCTTACTAAATTAAAGGATTAATAATTCATGTTGCCACTCACTGATTTGTTCTTCGATATCTTGCAACACCGAAGCTTTATCTGTTGCATCGTACTCGGCGCAAATCTTTTCTGCAATGTCTTCTTTGGACAATCCCTCGTCAATAGCTTTCCATATCACCGATGCCACTTCGTTGAGCGTGTAGTATTCGCCGGTGTCTACCTTAACAGCAATAACCTTCTCTCCGAGGGTTTTCCAAGTAACGTTTTTACTGATTTCCATGGTTTTATATATTGAAAATTATAATGCTACCGATTTGAAACTTTTGCAACCGCCCTCACATAGCTTGCGATCGTAGAGTTCACAGGCTGCACACTCGGGACGCACGCCGCGCCCGCTGCCCAGCTCTTCTTCGAGCCTGTTCTGTAAATTCTGCTTGAGCTCGTCGAGGGTCTTGGCACCGAGGGCGTCCACGCAGCCCAACTGGAAGAGCGGGAAGCAGTTCCACACTTTCAAACCCGGACCGATGTCCAGCGCCGCCCCGCACATGAAGCCCAGATTAGTGCCGAGACGGAACAGTCTGCCTAACTGGGCATCGGTGAACATGCACGCCTGGAAGCCGCAGTCCATTGCCAGCGTGATGCGCCGCTTGGCTGCTTTCTCGGCGCAGACACAGAAGTATTCTGCTGCGCGCTTGTAGTCGCCGAGGGCTATGTAGCTGTTGCCGCCACGATAGATAGGCAGGGCTATGCCCGTGCGTATGTTGCGCACAAGCCCGTAGTGGTCTATCATGTCGAAGAGGAATTCGGGATTATCATTTTTCAGGTCGAAAATCGTGTACGACAGCGCGGAGACAGAATGAAACTTTTCAAAGAAGCGTTCAAGGTTGGCAAACTTCTCGTCAGTATAAGTGTCGCGACTGCCCACGTTCACGATAAAGTTTATATCGCCCTGCGAGATGTCAAACTGGGCAAGACCTTCGGGCAGCGGGTCAGTTGCGCTGGTGAATATCTTGGAATGGATATGATGGCGTTTCAAGAGTTCTATCACCTTTACAAGGTCGGGATAGAGAAACGGCTCGCCGCCGAGCAGGCCGAGCGAATCGATTTGTCCTTCGTAATGCGACACAAATTGCTCTATCTCTTCGAGCGAGAGTTTCTCTTCAACGTTGTGCGCCGCCTTGAGCACCTTGCGAGCAAAGCAAAACGGGCACCCGCGCCTGCATTTATGGGTGAGATATAAGTTTGCCATTAGTGTTATATTAATCGTAAATCCAGTATATATATTTATTGTCTTCGGCTATCAGGGTGCGCTTCTTGCTGATCAGGCGCACGTTGCGCTCCAATAGAGGCCTCCCGCCGCACGTCACCCACGCGTGCCCCCAGTCCTTGCTGTTATCGTCGCGGCAACGCATGGCAATGTTGATTCTTACATCATTACGGAAAAATCTTGATGCTAAAAAATATATAAGTTTAGAACGTTTCAGACACCAGTTGTCAAATAATGCGGTTCTCATGCGGCTGACAAAACCTTTTTTGCGCCTTTGCAAATCTTTATCGACGTTTTTTTTCGTTGCAATATTTGACATAGGATATTTAAAGAACTTTTCTGTGCAGATTTTCTGTGCGGCAGCGCATCGCAGTCTTATTTTTTGTTGCAAATGTATAAATTTTACCCCCCCAAAAAAGTTTCTATGTTAATAATTCTAAACACAACAAAAATTTGTCAGACTGCCGTGCCAAATAGTTACATTTTAGGGTCGGATTCAAAAGAGGCCTTCGGTATTTTGAACCATAAATAAGGCATAGGCAGCAGACTCAATGCGACTTTTCTTTTTATAAAATTTACAAACATTGATATCGGAGAAATTTGCCTATACGATCCGCCCTACTATCTCGTATGGACGCAAGCGCTTTAAGGTATGACAATAATCGCGCTCCTGACAGTGAGTTTTTCCTATCCTATAAGACAGAAGTTGCTTTCACGGAGCAATTTTTCATTATCTCCGAGCAATTTTTTGTTACAAAGTTTGTAACACGTATTACAAAGTTTGTAACATGTGTTACAAAGTTTGTAACAAGCGTTACAAAGTTTGTAACAAAAAATATCTTATAGGATAGGAAAAAATATCACGGAGAAAATGAAATTGGTCTTATATGAGCCTAAAAAATATGAGGGTGTGTCAAAATAAATATTGTTGCAGATGTATCCCCTGTAAGGGGAAAATA
>JBJEAH010000022.1:0-3313 GCA_051868815.1 Alloprevotella sp. | reverse complement strand
TCTCTCAAAATAATCCCATCCCCAGCCCATGAAGCTATTACTCCTTGAAGCCGTCCAGCGTTATAGCATCGACAACATCGATGTACTTATCCAAAATCTCATCGATGCCAGCGTCAGTGCCGGCAAGCGCGTGCTCGCCGCCGTACTCATATATATAATAGGGCGGTATATCGTAAAACTAATCACGAAAATCGCGCGCCGAATGCTTGACCGCCGCCCCATAGAGGTTGGCGTCAAGAGTTTCCTGATGAGTTTGCTGAATATCTTGCTCACCGTACTCCTCGTTATCTCCGTAATCGGTGCGCTCGGCGTGAACACCACGTCCTTTGCCGCCCTCCTTGCCTCGGCGGGCGTGGCAGTGGGCATGGCGCTCTCGGGCAACCTGCAAAATTTCGCCGGCGGCATCATCATTCTGCTCTTCCGCCCCTACCGCGTGGGCGACTGGATTGAAGCGCAGGGCGTGCAGGGCACCGTGCGCGAAATCCAAATCTTCCACACCATTATCGCAACGGCCGACAACAAACTGGTCTATGCGCCCAACGGCTCGATGAGCACTTCCGTGGTGGTGAACTATTCCCGCGAAGAACTGCGCCGCGTGCAGTGGACCGTAGGTATCGACTACGGCGAAGACGTGAGGCGCGTCCGCACCGTGCTCCTCGGCTATCTCGCCGCGCAAGAGAAGATCCTGAAAGAGCCCGCCGACAAAGCCCCCTTCGTGGGCGTGGACGCACTGGCCGACAGCGGCGTGAACCTCACCGTGCGCGCATGGGTGAAGACCGAGGACTATTGGAGCGTCTATTTCGACGTGCAGCAGGGCATCTACGAACTCTTCAACCGCGAGGGCATCAACATTCCGTTTCCCCAGCAAACGGTGCATCTTGCAAAGGATTAGGAAAAAAAAGAAGCAAAATTTGTTTGAAATAAAATAATTACCTAATTTTGCACCTCGCAAGAGTATGCAATATAAGTAACAACAAAATAAATCACATCAAAAACAATGATCGTAGTATCCGTAAAAGAGGGCGAAAACATCGAACGCGCCCTGAAGAGATTTAAGAGAAAATTTGAAAGAACAGGTGTCGTTAAAGAGCTCCGCGCCCGCCAGCAGTTCGACAAGCCTTCCGTACTGAGGCGTCTCGCCAAGGAGCACGCCGTTTATGTGCAGAAGCTCAGAACTACAGAAGAATAATACCAATAGCAAAAGCCACGCCGGCAATTCCCGCATTGCCCGGCAAGCAACATACGATAACAGCGACCGCCCCACCATATCCCGATATGGCGTGGCGGTCGTCCTTTTTTCTGCGCATTCAGCACCAAGAAAACTCCAAAACGCACCAAAAAGGGGATTATTTGCTAAAAAGACGTGCATAAATTTGCTTTCATCAGAAAACTTCCTTATTTTCGCTTTTGAGACGCTTCGGCAACGATTTTGGCAAGATGATAGACGTGCGCAGTTTTCTGGATTACCTCGCGGCAGACAAAGGTTGCCCGCAAACCACGGTGCGGACCTATCGCGAAAGTCTCGAAAACCTTGAACGCTACTTCCGCAGGCTCGACGACAGCCTCACTTGGGGCAACCTCGATGCCGACGTGGTGAGGCGCTGGATGGCAGAGCGCATGAAGTCCGGGCGGTCGCCGCGCACCGTGAAGCGAGATATGAGCGCGGTGCGCTCGTTTTACCGCTACCTGCTGCGTATGCAGCTCGTGGATAAAGACCCCACGCAAAGCATTGGCAACCCCAAAGCCGCCAAGCCCCTGCCCACGTTTCTCAAAGAGCAGGAAATGAACCGGCTGTTCGACGAGATCATCTACCCCGAAGGCTTCGAGGGCTTGCGCGACCGCACGATATTGCTCACGTTCTGCCACACGGGTATCCGCCGCGCGGAACTGCTCGGCCTCACGCCCGACAAGGTGCATCTCGAAACCGGCGAACTCAAAGTGTTCGGCAAGCGCAGCAAAGAGCGCATCGTGCCTTTCGGCGGCGAACTGCAACAGGCCCTGCGCGATTACATGGCCGCCCGCCGCGACATTATGGGCGGCGACGGCGGACCGCTGTTCGTCAACGAAGACGGCCGCCCCGTCAATGAGGCAAAAGTGGCGGCCATCGTGCGGAAATACCTCTCGATGGTGACCGTTCGCAAGAAAAAAAGCCCCCACGTGCTGCGCCACACGTTTGCCACGCTGATGCTCAACCACGGAGCGGACCTCGAAGCCGTGAAGGAACTGCTCGGGCACGAAAGCCTCGCCGCTACCGAGATCTACACGCACACCACGTTTGCCACGCTCAAAAAAGAATACGAACACGCCCACCCGAGGGCATAGAATAACGGCATCTCTGCCGCCGGCAAGTCAAAGCGGCGAATGCCCACGCATTTACTAACCAACCGCGAGGCGCAGAGCCCCGCTAAAAAAAGGAGGAACATTATGGAACTCAAAATTCAGTCAATCCATTTCGACGCAACCGAAAAGCTGCACGCATTCATCGAAAAGAAGGTTGCCAAACTTGAAAAGTGTCACGAAAATATCATCAAGGCAGAGTTTATCCTTAAAGTCGTGAAGCCCGAAACCGCCCACAACAAAGAAACCGCCCTGCACATCTTCGTGCCCGGCAGCGAACTGCACGCCGAGAAAGTGTGCGACACGTTTGAAGAAGGCGTAGACCTCTGCATCGACGCGCTCCAGAAACAGTTGAGCAAACTCAAAGAAAAGAACGCGAAATAAATATCAAGGGACGGGGCAGGGTGCACCCGCACCCCGCCCCCGCTTCAATGCCTTGCCAAATCCCGCGCCATACAATATTATATATATACGCGCGAGGAGGAGCTCTGAAAAGGGTTGCTGCAATTTCTTCAAACCTTAAAATGCGCCTTGTGTAATAAAAAAAGGCAGAAAAAGTTTTGTGAGAAAAAAAATATGTCTAACTTTGCAGCCGTTTCGAGGGCATATTATCTGCCGAAAGGCATAAACGTCTGAAAAACATGGGCAAATACCAGAGTGGCCAAATGGGGCAGACTGTAAATCTGCTGGCTTACGCCTTCGGTGGTTCGAATCCATCTTTGCCCACAACAAAGGCTGCGGAAATAGCTCAGTTGGTAGAGCACTAGCCTTCCAAGCTGGGGGTCGCGAGTTCGAGCCTCGTTTTCCGCTCTTTTTTTGCTGTTATAGCTCAGCGGTAGAGCACTTCCTTGGTAAGGAAGAGGTCGTGAGTTCAAGTCTCACTAACAGCTCTTTTTTTTTGAAATCCATACACAGAAAACATTAATACAATAAATTTTTATAGTTAAGCTATGGCAAAAGAAAAATTTGAGCGTAC
>JBJEAH010000021.1:0-17487 GCA_051868815.1 Alloprevotella sp. | reverse complement strand
AAACTTCTAACAAGCCAGTTGGAAAACACAATCGCTTGTTGAAACGTTTGGGCAAGAGCATAAATTTATGTTGTGATGAGTCAGAAGAAGAGGAGATTCCACAGAAAACTCAGGAAGCGTTAGAAGAAGAACGCAGCCTAAAAGAAACGGCTGATATTCTTCGTGAATTAAGAATGACTGTTCAAAGGCTTCGGCTTGAAGGGGTTTCTCTGATGGCTATCCATGAGTTTATTGATAAGCAAGAACCTTTGTCGCGGATGATTATTTCGCCTGATTATCGCATCTTCCTTCCTGATTACAACAATATGGAGATTGAGATGGGGGCACTTCCAAAAGCCATCTACTTTTTGTATCTGCGCTATCCGGAGGGCATTGTCTATAAGCACATGCCGGATTATTTCAGCGAATTGCTTGGTATCTACAGGCAGCTGCGCCCAAATACGGATGAAGCGCGGCTCAACCTTACTGTTACCAAAGTGGTCAATCCTTTGGGAAATGCTTTGAATGAAAATTTGGCGCGTATCCGCAAGGCTTTTGTTGAGAAATTCGATGAACATCTTGCAAATAACTATATCATATCAGGCGAACGCGGCGCGGCATATTCTATCCCTCTTGACAGAGATTTGATTACATGGGAGGAGTAGAAAATCCCTTTTCGGCATTTTCCTACGTTATAATTCGGGGTGAATGGCGTGTAATATGTATTTTTGCACATAATAAAACCCAAGCAAACTCATGCCTGCCCTCTATCTTATTCCCGTACCCATAAGCGACACGCCGCTCGACCGCGTGCTGCCGGCATACAACCGCGAAATCATTCTTTCTATCCGCCATTTTATTGTTGAGGAGGTGCGCACGGCGCGACGTTTCCTCAAACAGGTGTGCCGCGACATCGACATCGATACGCTTACCTTCCAGCCCATGGGCAAGCACGCCGAGCCGGCGGCGTTTGCCGGTTATCTCGAACCCCTGCGCCACGGCGAAAGCATCGGCCTAATCAGTGAAGCCGGATGCCCTGCCGTGGCCGACCCCGGCGCGGCGCTTGTTGAGATTGCCCAGCGCGAGGGTCTGAAAGTCGTGCCGCTGGTCGGGCCTTCCTCAATACTTCTTTCTGTGATGGCTTCCGGCTTCAACGGCCAAAGCTTTGCCTTCCACGGCTACCTGCCTATCGACGGCGGCGAGCGCGCCAAGGCATTAAAGCGCTACGAAGCCCGTTCGGCAGCCGAGGACGAAACGGAACTTTTTATCGAAACGCCTTTCCGCAACGAAAAGCTCTTTAAGGAAATCCTCGCCGCCTGTTCTCCGAAAACGCGCCTCTGCATCGCCGCAGGGCTGACGGGCGAAACGGAGTTTGTGCGTACGCACACCATTGCCCAATGGCGCAACATGCCCGCGCCGCCCATCAACAAAATTCCCGCCATTTTCCTCATCTATGCCGGCGGCGGCAAGGGCCGCAAGTGAGTTCACAAATAAAGAAATAGACTGAACTTTGCTTTTTGATAGAAATCCGCTAAAATCTCCGATTTTCTGATAAAAATATTCATTATCTGCTATCATAGTTAATAAAAAAGTGCTTAACTTTGCGCCAACAAAGCAAAAGGCTTGACTTATAAACTACGAAATATGCTCCGAACAATACATTTTACGAAGATGCACGGTGCCGGCAACGACTACATTTATGTAGACACCACCAAAGAACAGATAGCCGACCCCGCGCATCTTTCGCTTGTTTGGAGCGACCGCCACAAAGGCATCGGCGCTGATGGGCTGGTGCTTATAGGCCGCGACATCGAGGACCCTGAGACGTTTACGATGCGCATTTTCAATAACGACGGCAGCGAAGCCCGCATGTGCGGCAATGCCTCGCGCTGCATCGGCAAATATCTATATGAATATGGGTTGACCGACAAGCGGGAAATTCGCCTGCGAACGCTTTCGGGCATCAAGGTGCTCAAGCTTAATGTAAACGCAGAGGGTAGGGTGGAGGCCGTTACCGTAGACATGGACGAGCCGCAAACGGCAGTGCCCGAGCAGTTGGCCACGCCCGGCGGTTTCTTGACCGAAGGAACGGTTAAGTCAACCGACGGCAAGGAATACGTCGGTACGTTTGTATCGATGGGCAACCCGCACTTCGTGATTTTCGTGCCCGATGCAGAGGGCGTTGAGCTTGAAAAAGTGGGCCCAACGCTCGAGTTTGCCGAAGTTTTCCCCGAGCGGTGCAACATTGAGTTTGCCACTGTGCGCCCCGACGGCAGTATCCGAATGCGTGTGTGGGAGCGCGGCTCCGGCATCACGATGGCCTGCGGCACGGGCGCCTGTGCCACGGCGGTTGCAGCCGCCCTTACCGACCGCGCGCCGCGAAAGAGTAAAATCGTAATGGACGGCGGCTGTCTGGAAATCGAATGGGAAGCCGCCTCAAACCGCGTCTTTATGACTGGCCCAGCAACCAAAGTCTTTGACGGCGCGATAGAAATCGAGCAACAATAGGAAACGAAAGGAGCAGACCGCGCGGCCGCTCCTTTTTGTTTTATAAAACATACAATATTATATATATGTACAGCATCAACGCCAATTTCCTCAAATTGCAAAAGAATTATCTCTTTGCAGACATCGCTCACAGGGTAAGCGCCTTTAAGGAGGCGCACCCCGAAGCCAATATCATTCGCCTCGGCATCGGCGACGTGACGCGCCCGCTTGCCCCGGCTGTTATCGAAGCCCTGCATAAGGCCGTGGACGAGCAGGCTTGTGCCGAAACTTTCAGGGGCTACGGGCCGGAGCATGGCTACGAGTTTCTGCGCCAAGCCATTGCCGCTGGCGACTTTGCGCCGCGCGGCATTGATATCGACATCGACGAAATTTTCATCAACGACGGCGCGAAGAGCGACACGGGCAACTTCGGCGATATCCTCGGAAAAGACTGCACCGTGTGCGTCACAGACCCCATCTATCCCGTTTATATTGACTCCAATGTTATGGGCGGGCGTGCAGGAAATTTCGAGAACGGCGCATGGAGCCGCGTGACCTATTGCCCCTGCAACGCTGAGAACGATTTTGTGCCAGCCATTCCCGACCATCGCACCGACCTCATTTATCTCTGCTACCCCAACAATCCCACGGGCACCACGCTCTCAAAGGCTGAGTTGCAGAAGTGGGTGGATTATGCCCTGCGCCACAATAGCCTGATCCTTTACGATGCCGCCTACGAGGCATATATCACGCGCCCCGACGTGCCTCATTCCATTTATGAGATAGAGGGTGCGAAGCGTTGCGCCGTAGAATTTCATTCTTTCTCAAAGACGGCCGGCTTCACGGGTCTGCGCTGCGGCTATACGGTAGTGCCGCGCCAGTTGGAAGTGGTTGCGGAAAACGGAGAGCGCGTGCAGCTCAATCAACTTTGGAACCGCCGCCAGTGCACCAAGTTCAACGGCACGCCTTACATCGTGCAGCGCGCCGCCGAGGCGGTTTATTCGCCCGAGGGCAAGCGTCAGGTGCGCGATACTATTGATTATTATATGACCAACGCCCGCATTATGCGCGAGGCCTTGGCAGAGGCAGGACTTAAAACCTTTGGTGGCGTGGACGCGCCCTACATCTGGCTGCAAACACCGGGCGTTGGCTCGTGGGAGTTCTTCGACCGCCTGCTCAACGAAATCCACGTCGTTTCCACGCCGGGCGTCGGCTTCGGTCCTTCGGGCGAGGGCTATATCCGCCTCACCGCTTTCGGTCGCCGCGAGGACTGCGAAGAGGCCATGAAGCGGTTGAAAAGCTTGTAGAAATAGATAGTTTCTATAAATCCATATTTCATATAAATCCCTATAAATATTAGAAAAACATCTCCTCAAAACCTATAGTTTTATGTCAAACTTACGATTCAAAGTTGTCGAAGAGGCGTTCAAGAAACGCCCCGTAGAGGTTGCAACACCGGCAGAACGCCCCTCGGAGTATTTTGCCAAGTACGTGTTCAATCAGGAAAAAATGTTCAAGTATCTGCCGCTAAAGACCTACAAGCGTCTGCGCGAAGCCATCGAGCAGGGCACGCCGCTTCCCATGAGCGTGGCCGACGAAGTGGCGCAGGGCATGAAGCAATGGGCTATGTCAATGGGCGTTACCCACTGCACGCACTGGTTCCAGCCGCTTACCGAAGGCACTGCAGAGAAACATGACGCTTTCCTGGAGCACGACTGGAAGGGCGGAATGATTGAAGATTTCAGCGGAAAGGAACTTGTGCAGCAGGAACCCGATGCTTCCAGTTTCCCCAACGGCGGTATCCGCTCTACCTTCGAAGCCCGCGGCTACTCTGCTTGGGATCCAGCTTCGCCCGTCTTCATCATCGGCGACACTTTGATGATCCCCACGGTGTTTATCTCCTACACCGGCGAGGCGCTCGACTATAAAGCTCCGCTCAAAAAGGCACTTGCCGCCGTGGATAAGGCAGCAACGGCTGTAGCAAAATATTTCAACGAAGACGTGACACGCGTCACCGCCAATCTCGGTTGGGAACAGGAATATTTCCTTGTGGACGAAGGGCTTTATGCCGCCCGTCCCGACCTTCTGCTCACGGGTCGCACGCTCATGGGGCACGAGTCTTCTAAAAACCAGCAGATGGAAGACCACTATTTCGGTGCTATTCCCGAACGCGTGGCAGAGTTCATGCGCGACCTTGAAATACAGGCCCTCGAACTGGGCATACCGTGCAAGACGCGTCACAACGAGGTTGCGCCCAACCAGTTCGAGCTTGCGCCGATTTTCGAGGAATGCAACCTCGCGGTCGACCACAACATGCTCATCATGTCGCTCATGCGCAACGTGGCACGCAAGCACGGCTTCCGCTGCCTGCTCCACGAAAAGCCCTTCGCCGGCATCAACGGTTCGGGCAAGCACAACAACTGGTCGCTGACCACCGACACGGGCATTATCCTCCACGCCCCGGGCAAGACCCCCGAAGACGGTCTCCGCTTCATCACCTTCGTGGTTGAAACCCTCATGGGCGTTTATCGCCACAACGGCCTCTTGAAGGCTTCCATCATGAGTGCCACCAATGCCCACCGCCTCGGCGCAAACGAAGCACCGCCTGCCATCATCTCCTCCTTCCTCGGCAAGCAGGTGAGCGAACTGCTCGACCGCGTGGAGCACTCCACCACCGACGAACTCTTCGTCATGGAGGGCAAGCACGGCATGAAACTCGACATTCCGCAGATTCCCGAGCTGATGATCGACAACACCGACCGCAACCGCACCTCGCCCTTCGCCTTCACGGGCAACCGCTTCGAGTTCCGCGCCGTAGGGTCCATTGCCAACTGCGCCAGCGCGATGATTGCCCTCAACACCGCCGTGGCCGAGGCATTGGCCGACTTCAAGACCCGCGTAGATGCCCGCATCGCCGCCGGAGCGTCGAAGGTATGCGCCATTCTCGACACCCTCCGCGAGGACATCAAGACCTGCAAGCCTATCCGTTTCGACGGCAACGGCTACAGCGACGAGTGGAAAGAAGAAGCGCAGCGCAGAGGCCTTGACTGCGAAACGTCCTGCCCGCTCATCTTCGACCGCTACCTCGATGAGGCATCGGTTGATATGTTTGAGAAAATGAACGTGATGCAGCGCCACGAACTTGAAGCGCGCAACGAAATCAAATGGGAGACTTATTACAAGAAAATCCAGATTGAGAGCCGCGTGCTTGGCGACCTTTGCATGAACCACATCATTCCCGTCGCCACGAAATACCAGAGCGTTCTGGCCGACAACGTGCACAAGCTTCAGGCCGCCTTCTCCGACCCCGCGAAGGTGAAGGAACTCACGGCCTACAACATCACGCTCATTGAGAAAATCAACAAGCACACCAGCTTCATTGCCGACAACGTGGAGGCAATGGTCGAAAAACGCAAGGTGGTGAACAAGAACGAGGACATCCGCACGCTCGCCGTGGCTTACCACGACGAAGTGGCTCCTTACCTCGATGCCATTCGTTACCACATCGACAAGCTCGAGCTGATTGTAGAGGACGATATGTGGACGCTGCCCAAATATCGTGAACTGCTCTTTATCAGATAATCACTGACAAGATTAATTGTCCTGTCAAAGGGCTGCGCCAACGTTTGGTGCAGCCCTTTGTTGTCTATGCTGTATGGTCGTCCTGATTTTCAGGCAGCAATTTTTTACTTGCTGCCTGATTTTTTTTGCTATCCCCCTGCAATTTTTTCCTATCCTATAAGAAAAAGTTTGTTACAAAGTTTGTAACACGTATTACAAAGTTTGTAACATGTGTTAGCAAGTTTGTAACAAGCGTTACAAAGTTTGTAACAAAAAATATCTTGGCAGATAGTGAAAAATATCAAGGAGAAAGGAAGATTTTACTTGCGGATAGTGAAATTTTACTCAGGCATAATGCGCCGTTTCTCCGAAATAATTACAAGCAAGAAGGCAGGCAGAGGCGGAAAAATAGCGATTATCTGCTAAGAAAACGCCCGAAATGCGTAATTTTGCAGGGATAACATTCATTTCAAACATTGCGCGCCTATGACACACCTCACTGACTTGCATACCGAAGAAGAGAGAAGGGAAATTCGCCGTCTTTTGTTGGAACTCTATCACGACCCGCACAACCGACCTGCCCCGCAACGCGCCAAGCAAACGGGCATCATCCTCAAGCAGGCGTATGCCGAGGGGGCTCCCCTGCGCGACGCGTTTGGCAACAGCAGGCTCGTGATGGCACTGCGCACTGTGTGCCTCGCCGCTGCCGAGATTGGGCTGCGCGGCGATGCGCTCACGGCATTCGTGGCCTATGCCGCCACCGCGCCCGAAAAGGGCGAAGAGATGTGTAAAACGGTGGAAAAACTGCTCGGCCTGGACACCGCCGCCGCGCTCCGCGCCATACTGCGCGTGAAGAGCATCGAAAGCAAGGCGGAGACGATGCAGACCGACAATTTCCGCAACCTCTTCATCGCCCAGGCGGGCGATATGCGCGTGGTGCTGCTCCTGATTGCCGAGAGCGTGGTGCTGATGCGCAGCATTCGCGACACGGAAAACACCGACGAGCAGCAGCGCGTGGCCACCGAGGCTTCCGCGCTCTTCGCACAACTGGCGCATAAACTCGGTCTCTATAAACTGAAAAGCGAACTCGAAGACCTTTCGCTCAAATATCTCGAACACGATGCCTACTACCTCATCAAGGACAGCCTGAACGCCAAGAAGCAGGAGCGCGATGCCTACATCGAACGCTTCATGGCGCCTATCAGAAAAATGCTCGACGGGGAAGGCCTCAAATACCACATCAAGGGACGCACGAAGAGCATTCACTCCATCTGGCAAAAGATGAAGAAGCAAAAATGCGGCTTCAACGGCGTGTACGACCTCTTTGCCATTCGCATTATCCTCGACGCGCCGCCCAAGGAAGAGAAGAAACAGTGCTGGAAAGTGTTTTCGCTCATCACGGGGCAGTATGAGAGCAACCTGAAACGCCTGCGCGACTGGCTCACCGTGCCTAAGTCGAACGGCTACGAAAGTCTCCACATCACCGTTCGCGGACCGGAGGACAAATGGGTTGAGGTGCAAATTCGCACGGAGCGCATGGACGAGGTGGCGGAACACGGACTGGCGGCGCACTGGCGCTATAAAGGCGTGAAGAGCAGCGGCGGCACCGTGGATTCGTGGCTCGCCGACATCCGCAGCGCGCTCGAAACGGGCAATGAGGGCTTGCTCGCAGAAAGCCTCACTCAGGGCACCGCCTCGCAGCAGGACGTCTACGTGTTTTCGCCCAAGGGCGACGTGTATCGCCTGCCCACAGGAGCCACGGTGCTCGACTTCGCCTACCTTATCCACTCGAAAATAGGCAACCGCTGCGTGGGCGGCAGAGTGGGCGGGCGCAACGTGCCTATCCGCCAGCAGCTGGAATGCGGGCAGACGGTGGAAATCCTCACCTCCGCCACGCAGCAGCCGCGCCAGGAGTGGCTCAACATCGCCGTGTCGCCGCACGCCAAGTCGAAAATCCGCGCTGCGCTCAAGGAACTGCAAGCGGGTGAGGGCGTGATGGGGCGCGAACTGCTCGAGCGCAAGCTGCGCAACCGCAAACTCGAATGGGACGAAAGCCTGATAAATCGCCTGATCAAGAAACTCGGATATAAGGAGACCGCCCTCTTTTACAAGGCGTTGAGTGCCGAGACGCTCGACCTCTCCGAAGTGCTCGACACGTACGTTGAACTGACGCGTCACGAGCAGGGACTGGCCGAACGCGCCGCCACGCGCAGTGCGGAGGAGTATCAGGCAGATACGGAATTGGAAAGCCGTGCCAAGTCGTCGGACGACGTGCTGGTGATCGACCGCAACCTCAAAGGCATCGAGTTTCAACTGGCTCACTGCTGCAACCCCGTGTATGGCGACGACGTTTTCGGGTTTGTCACCGTGAGCGGCGGCATCAAGATCCACCGCACCAACTGTCCCAACGCGGCAGCCCTGCGCAACCGTTTCGGCTACCGCATCGTGAAAGCCCGCTGGGCGGGCAAGGGCGGCGGCAGTTACCCGATAACGCTGCGCGTGGTGGGCAACGATGACCTCGGCATCGTGAACAACATCACGTCCATCATCTCCAAAGAGGAGCACATCATGCTCCGCAGCATCAACATCGACTCCAACGACGGTCTCTTCTCCGGCATTCTCACCGTGATGGTAGACGATACCACGCGCCTCGAAGCCCTGCTGAAGAAACTGCGCACCGTGCGCGGCGTAAAGGCAGTGTCAAGGGCGTAAGCGTGTTGGAAGGATAGGATAAAAACCAAATAAAACCGCTTGTTCTGTGTGGGCCTATCGGCTTGCCTTAGCGGATAGGCCTCGAGCCTGAAAGTCTGTCGACTTTCGTCTCGCGTCCTCTCCACTAAGGCAGCGGTCGGTTTCCGCCCGCCCCACACAGAACAAGGGAAAAACCAAAAAAAAACCGTTTTCAAAGGAATACATAACATTTCTGTTTTGACACTATCAAGGTCTCACGTGTTTTTCATGGTTTTTTCCTTGCAGCGTTTGAAGCGGGCGGGCACCGACCGCAGCCGCCGGGATTAAAGACGAGCAAAAGCCGAAAGGCTTTAATGCTCGGCGTTAAAACCAGCGGCGTAGCCCGCAGGGCTTCAAACGAAGCAAGATGTTTTTAGTGGTTTTTATCTAATATCCTTTGAATGTTTAGGAAAGCGGTTACTCGTCAACTAAAAACAACTTTATGAGCGACGGAAATTTCAATCGTAACCTTTTGCCTTACCGCGACTTCCAAAGCGGCGTGCGTGCCGGACGGGCGCAGATGCGCACGGCGGCGGTCGCGGCGTTCGAGAAATGGCTGGACGGCTGCGGCAGCGCGTTTTCAGAAGAAGAACGCACAGAGGCCGTGCGGCAGTTTAGGGACAATCTTATACCATAATATATTATGACGAAAAATCCTTTCATCATCGTGCTCGCCCTGTTGGCATGCCTCGTCCTGCCAATGTGCACCGGATGCAACGGCTGCGGAAAGCAGTCTGCCGATACGCCGGCCGACACCACGGCAGTGGCGGCAAGCGACAGCGTGGTGGGTGACTCCACGATTTACGGCACGGGCGACGAGTTCGGAATGAGTACCTTCTCGCTCATTGCCGACGGCACGGGCGACACGCTCTGCGTTACGCGCACCGCAAGCGACGGCACCGACGGGCAAATATGGGGAGAACTCGACGAGGGCAGCCGCTACGCCCTCACCACCCGCGACGGCGGCGAAGCCATCGGCGTGCTCATCAACCTCACGCAGCTCGAGACGTTCGTGGCGAAGGACCGCTACAAAACCCTCAACGGCCATCTCTACATCGACGGCGAGGAAATACGGCTCAGCACGCTTTGCGCCGACTCCCTCGCAGGCACAATTGTCAATAACTCGCAACCATTTATCTTAAAGAAGTAATAAACAAATATGTTTTCAGGCATTGTAGAAGCCACCGCCCGCGTCGTGGCCATCAAGAAGGACCGGGACAATATAGATTTCACCCTCGAATGTCCGCTCTATAAGGGCGAACTGCATGTAGACCAAAGCGTGGCGCACAACGGCGTTTGCCTCACGGTGGTGCAGCACGACGAAGCGGGCCGCTACGTCGTGACGGCTATGGACGAGACCTTAAAGCGCAGCAACCTCGGCCTGCTCAAAGAGGGCGACGAGGTGAACGTGGAACGCTCCATGAAAATGGACGGCCGCCTCGACGGACACATCGTGCAGGGGCATGTAGACACCACGGCCGTGTGCATCGGCAAGGAAGACGCCGACGGCAGTTACGTGTTCACCTTCCGCTACGAAACGGACAAGGAGATGATACGCCGCGGCTACTTCACCGTGGACAAAGGCAGCGTCACCGTGAACGGCGTGAGCCTCACCGTGTGCCGCCCCACCGCCGACACGTTCAGCGTGTGCATCATACCCTACACCTTCGAGCACACTAATTTCCATGCCATAGAGCCGGGCACGGTGGTAAACCTCGAATTCGACATCTTGGGCAAATACCTCTGCCGCTTGCAGGAGTTGAAATAGAGGTTTTTCAAATGTAAATATGTGCTGGTGGTGATATTAAAGATAAAAACCAAATAAAACCGCTTGTTCTGTGTGGGCCTATCGGCTTGCCTTATCTGATAAATCCCGAGTCTGAAAACCTGGCGGTTTTTGCCTCGTGCTTTATCCGCTAAGGCGGCGGTCGGTTCCCGCCCGCCCCACACAGAACAAGGGAAAAACCTTGAAAAACCCATTTGCATAATGTCGGCTGCGCTCGGCAATATGAGCAAGCTCTATTGCACTCGCTTGCACGCCATTTTCAATGGACAACAATTCAAGGTCTCACGGGTTTTTAATGGTTTTTTCCTTGCGGCGTTTGAAGCGGGCGGGAACCGACCGCAGCCGCAGGGATTAAGGACGAGCATAAGCCGAAAGGCTTAAATGCTCGGCGTTAAGACCGGCGGCGTGCCCTTGGGCTTCAAACGAGGCAAGGTGTTTTTATAGGTTTTTATCCTAAACCCTTTGAATAATTCAACAAACATAATTGTGAGAAAGAAAGAGCGATTTGAAGCCGTGCTGGCGCATTTCCGCGCCACGATGGACGCAACAGAGACAGAGCTGCATTACAGCAATCCCTTCGAGTTGATAGTCGCCGTGGTGCTTTCGGCGCAATGCACAGACAAGCGCGTCAATATGGTCACGCCGCGCCTGTTCCGCGATTACCCCACGGCCGAATGTATGGCGCAGGCCACAGAGGCGGACATCTTGGAGCACATCAGTTCCGTGAGTTATCCCAACAGCAAAGCGTCGCATTTGCTGGGTCTCTCAAAGATGCTCGTCGAGCAATACGGCGGCGAAGTGCCGGGTGGCTTCGACGAGCTCGTGAAGTTGCCCGGCGTAGGGCGCAAGACCGCCAACGTGGTGCTTGCCGTGGCATTCAAGCAGCAGACCCTCGCGGTAGATACCCACGTGTTTCGCGTGAGCCATCGCCTCGGACTCGTGCCGCCGTCGGCCACAACGCCTTATGCCGTAGAGCAAGCCCTACGCAAATATCTGCCGCCCGAAGAAGTGGCGGCCTCCCATTACTGGATATTGCTCCACGGGCGTTACGTGTGCACCGCCCGCAAGCCCCATTGCGACCGTTGTGCTTTCACGGCATTCTGTCCCACGTACGGCAAAGAGCAAAACCGCTAAAACACATTGTCATATAATAAAAATATAGTAATTTTGCGCTTGCTTAGCATAAAGTTAGCATCTTAAACATACAAAATAAGCCATGAACATATCTTATAAATGGTTGAAAGAATACGTTGATTTCAACCTCGGCGCAGAGCAAGTGGCGGAAGTGCTTACCTCCATAGGTCTCGAAGTGGGCAGCGTGGAAGAAGTGCAGACGATCAAGGGCGGACTGCAAGGCCTCGTGGTGGCCGAAGTGCTTACCTGCGAGCCGCACCCCAATTCCGACCACATGCACGTGTGCAGCGTCAATATCGGAGCAGAAGAACCGGTGCAGATTGTATGCGGCGCGCCCAACGTGGCGCAGGGGCAGAAGGTCATCGTTGCCACGCTCGGCACAAAACTCTACGACGGCGAGGAATGCTTCACCATCAAGCGCTCCAAACTGCGCGGCATTGAGAGCCTCGGCATGATTTGCGCGGAAGACGAAATCGGTATCGGCACTTCCCACGACGGCATCATTGTTCTGCCGCAGGACGCCAAGGTTGGCACGCCCGCTGCCGAATATTACGGCATCGAGAGTGACTGGGTGATTGAAGTAGACATAACGCCCAACCGCGCCGATGCCTGCTCGCACTACGGCGTTGCACGCGACCTTTACGCCTGGCTCGTTCGTAACGGTCACAAGACGGCTTTGCACCGCACGGACGTGTCGGCTTTTGCCACAGACAACCACGACCTCGACATCGACATCGTTGTAGAAAACGCAGAAGCCTGTCCGCGCTATTGCGGCGTGACGATTAAGGGCTGCGATGTGAAGGAAAGCCCCGAGTGGCTGCAAACGAAGTTGCGCACCATCGGCGTACGACCTATTAATAACGTGGTCGATGTGACAAACTACGTGATGTTTGCTTACGGCCAGCCGCTCCACTGTTTCGACGCCGATATGATTGAAGGCAAGAAAGTGGTGGTGAAAACGATGCCCGAGGGCACGCCTTTCGTGACCCTCGACGGCGAAGAGCACAAACTCTCCGAGCGCGACCTCGCCATTTGCAACGCCAGTGCCCCCATGTGTATCGCCGGCGTGTTTGGCGGCAAGGGTTCCGGCACCTATGAAACTACTAAGGACGTGCTGCTCGAAAGTGCCTACTTCAATCCCACGTGGATCCGCAAGAGCGCACGCCGCCACGGCCTTAACACTGATGCCTCCTTCCGCTTCGAGCGCGGCATCGACCCCGACCTTCAAGTCTACGCCCTCAAAGTGGCAGCCCTTATGGTCAAAGAACTGGCAGGCGGCACCATCAGCATGGACATCAAAGACATTGAGGCACCGGGCTTGACGAAGAGCTTTGACGTGGACCTCGATTATAAATATGCGCACGACCTCATCGGCAAAACCATTCCAGCAGAAGTCATCAAGGAAATCGTAACCTCGCTGGAGATGAAAATCACCGCCGAGACCGAGAGCGGCATCAGCCTCTCCGTGCCTGCCTACCGCGTGGACGTGCAGCGTCCCTGCGACGTGGTGGAAGATATTCTGCGCATCTATGGATATAATAATGTGGAAATCCCCACGGCCGTCAAGTCGAGCCTCACGATTAAGGGCGAGGTGGACCGCAGCAACAAGTTGCAGAACCTCGTGTCTGAGCAACTCGTCGGCGAGGGCTTCCGCGAAATCCTCAACAACTCGCTCACGAAAGAGGCGTACTACAACGACCTCGCGGCTTATCCGAAAACCCACGCCGTGAAGTTGCTCAACCCCCTGAGCAGCGACCTCAATGTGCTGCGCCAGACGCTCCTATTCGGCGGCTTGGAAAGCATTGCCCACAATGCCAACCGCAAGAACGCCAACCTCCGCTTCTTCGAGTTTGGTAACTGCTATTATAAAAATCCCGATACCACCGAAGAGCAAAAGGCTGCCGACACCCTCGCCGCCTATTCCGAAGACCTGCATCTCGGCCTTTGGCTCACGGGCAAGCGCGTGGAGGCATCTTGGGCGCACCCCGAAGAACCCTCAAGCGTTTACGAACTTAAAGCCTACGTGGCGCATATTCTCACGCGCCTCGGAGCACCCGTCGGCAAACTCAAGCAGCAGGCTGGCACGAACGACATCTTTGCCAAATCCCTGGCATTGGTAGACAACAACGGCACCGTTGTACTCGAGTTCGGCTTGGTGAAGAAGTCGCTCACCGCGCTTTTCGACATCAGCGCGGAAGTCTACTTTGCCGACATCAACTGGACGCTCCTGATGAAGAAGACCAAGAAGCACAGCGTCAGCTTCGCCGAAATCAGCAAGTTCCCCGCCGTGAGCCGCGACCTCGCCCTCTTGGTCGACAAGAGCGTAGAGTTCGCCCGCATCGAGCAAATCGCCTTTGCCGCTGACAAGAAGTTCCTCAAAAAGGTCACCCTCTTCGACGTCTACGAAGGCAAGAACCTCGAAGCCGGCAAGAAGAGCTACGCCGTCAACTTCATGCTGCAAGACGAAACCAAGACGATGAACGACAAGCAGACCGATGCCGTTATGGCAAAGATTATTGCCAGCCTCGAAAAGCAGCTCGGCGCAAAACTTAGATAAAAATGCGTCTACCAGTTTACTCGTTTACTTGTTTACTCGTCTACTCGTTTACTAAAATAAAACTAATTACAACTCATTAAATACATACTCCAATGGGAAGAGCATTTGAATACCGCAAGGCATCGAAACTGAAAAGATGGGGACACATGGCCCGCACGTTTACCAAAATCGGCAAGCAAATCGCCATTGCCGTTAAGGCCGGCGGTCCCGAACCCGAAAACAACCCCGCGCTCCGCGCCATCATTGCCAACGCAAAGCGCGAAAACATGCCGAAGGACAACATCGAGCGTGCCATTAAGAATGCAATGGGTAAAGACCAGAGCGACTACAAGTCCATGACTTACGAAGGCTATGGCCCCCACGGCATCGCCATTTTCGTAGACACGCTCACCGACAACCCCACGCGTACCGTGGGCGACGTGCGTTCCGTGTTCAACAAGTTCAACGGCAACCTCGGCACCATGGGTTCGCTCGCTTACCTCTTCGACCACAAGTGCGTGTTCTCCTTCAAGAAAAAGGACGGTCTCGATATGGACGAAATGATTCTCGAACTGATAGATTTCGGCGTAGAGGACGAATACGATGAAGACGAAGAAGAAGGCAGCATCACCATTTACGGCGACCCCAAGAGCTTCAATCTCATTCAGAAGCACCTCGAAGAAAACGGCTACGAAGTGGTCGGCGCCGAGTTCACCTATATCCCCAACGACCTCAAAGACGTAACGCCCGAAGAACGCGAGAGCATCGACAAGATGGTTGAGCGTCTCGAAGAGTTCGACGATGTGCAGACCGTCTACACCAATATGAAGCCCGAATAAATCCTTTTCTCCCAAAACAAACAACGCCGCCGGCTATACGTTGCAGTATAGCCGGCGGCGTTGTTTGTCAGTAGGGGCGTTCACAAAACACCCGTTTAATGTTTTGCGTTATTGCGGTTCGGTGTAATAGGCTTCCGTTCTTCCAATAATTGCGCGCCATAAACCTTTCAGCCTCCAAAAAATCCCTTTCCCTATACGCATTTTTTTCCGAACCCCCGTTAACGTCTGCCTTGATATTAGGATTTTGCGGCGCTTAGCGCGTGCTGCTATAATCTTCCTTTTTCAAAATAAGGTGATAGACGGTCTGGTGATTGTCGGCGCGGGTATAATGATATTCGAAGTCGATGCCTTCGTCTTTCAGCAGTTTATAGTCTGTGCTATTAGTCAATTCGTTGAGCAAGGCACGTCTAATCAGCACCTTGTCAGTGGTTTGCAGGAGCGTGGCGGTTGGTTCTGAAACGGTGTACCAAAGGGAATAGGTGCGGCGTGCGGGCGAGTAGGTGGTACTGTCGAGCACTGTGCCCGGCTCGCGCTCTTGCGGGCAATGCTTTTCGGTGAACTCACGTGCCTCGCGCTGCAAACGCTCATCGAAACGCTCCTGACAACCTGCGAGTGCGCACAAAAAGACTGCGGACAATAAAATAAAAGCCTTGTTCATTACGTTATATATATTAAGTAAACGACTTGTTTCTTACCGCAAAGTTAATCACAAAACGTCATTCCTATGGAAGAAAATCAGATAAATCCCGAATATGAGGCACGCGTGGGGCGTGCGGTCGCTTATTTCAAAGAGGGTTATAACTGCTCGCAAAGCGTGGTTGCGGCATTCGCCGACCTCTTCGGCTACACGCCTGAACAGGCTTTCAGAATGGCGGCATCGTTCGGCGGCGGCATCGGGCGTATGCGCCAGACCTGCGGCGCGGCGTGCGGCATGTTCCTGCTGGCAGGCTTGGACACGGGCAGCACCCGCGGCGACGACCGCGAGGGCAAGGCGCACAATTACGCCGTGGTGCAGCAGCTCGCTGAGCAGTTCCGACAGGAAAACGGCTCGCTCATCTGCGCCGAACTGCTCGGTCTGAAAAAGCCCGAAGGAACGCATGAACCCGAAGCACGCACCGCCGCCTATTATCAGAAGCGCCCCTGCGCCATGATGGTGGAAACGGCGGCACGGCTGTTTGCCCGGTATCTGTCAGAGAGTAAACAAATAAACGAGTAAACAAGTTGACGAGTTTTTTTGTAAACGAGTAAATAAGTATTGGAGAAAGCGCATGAAAATCCTGCTTTTAGGAGAATTTAGCAACGTACATACTACTCTTGCCAAGGGACTGCGCCTGCTTGGGCATGAGGTTACCGTTGCGTCCGACGGCGACGGGTGGAAAGATTATCCGCGCGACGTGGACTTGCGCCGTCCCTCGCTCGGCGCACTCTCTTCCGCCGCCTACTTCTGCCGCTTAATCAAGCAGTTCCGCCAGTTTCGCGGCTACGACATCGTGCAACTGATTAACCCCATATTCCTGCCGCTCAAAGCAGAGCGTATGGGCGTTTTCTATAAATTTCTGCGCCGCCACAACCGCCGCATCGTGCTCGGCGCGTTCGGTATGGACCATTATTATGTAAAGGCCTGCCTTGATTGCAAGACGTTCCGCTACAGCGATTTCAACTTCGGCAACACCATCCGCCATTCCGAGGAGAACGACATCTTCGTGCGCGATTGGCTCAACGGCAGCAAGGGACGGCTGCACGAGCAGATGGCAGACGATTGCGACGCCATCGTGTCGGGGCTTTACGAATACCATGCCGCGCTGGCAGCCTGCGGCGTGACGGATAAAGTACGCTTTATTCCCTTCCCCATAGAACTGCCCGAACGCGCCACGACCCGTGAGCACGTGGCGGGTGACCCCGTGCGCTTCTTCATCGGCATACAGCAAACGCGCTCGGAATACAAGGGCACCGACATCATGTACCGCGCCCTGAAAAGGGTGGGGGAGCGCTACCCCGACGGGTGCAGCATCGATGCCGTCTTCTCCGTGCCGTTTGGCGAATACGTGGAGCGCATGAACGCGGGCAACGTGATCCTCGACCAACTCTACTCATATACTCCGGCGATGAACGCGCTCGAAGCAATGGCAAAGGGTTTGGTCGTCGTGGGCGGCGGAGAGCCGGAGAATTATGATATTTTGGGTGAAAAGGAACTGCAGCCGATTGTAAACGTACAACCCGACGAGGAGGACGTTTACCGCCAGTTGTGCCGCCTTGTTGAAAGGCGCGACGAACTTCTGCCGCGCCTCTCGGCGGAGAGCCGCGAATATATCCGCCGGCACCACGAATACGTGGCGGTGGCAAGGAGATATGAAGAATTATATAAAGAGATATTATAAAAAGGGGCTGTGTCAAAATGTGCATGTAGCCCTGAAAGGGCTTAATAACAAAGCACA
>JBJEAH010000020.1:0-17536 GCA_051868815.1 Alloprevotella sp. | reverse complement strand
CGCGCTTGCGCGCGCACACACACTCTATATGCGCGTGCGCGAGGAAATTTTTTTTCGGGGTCGGTAGAAACAAAAAAAGGCTTCGCCGTTTAAGCAAAGCCTTTGTGTGTATCATCGTATTCCGTACAACACCCAGTCAATGACGCGCCTGTTCGCTTCGTCAATTTTGCGCCGGTCGAAATCGATGTAGATGTCCGTGACGGTGTTGCCGCCGTGACCGAGCGCGGCCGCAATCGTTTCTTTCGGTATGTCGAGCGAGGCGGCGATGGTCGCCCATGAGTGACGCGCCCAATACGAAGTTATTTTCGGGAAGAGCGGGTTGTGTACTTTCTTGCCGTGCGGCAAGATTTTCGTGTCGCCAAGATTTTGCAGGCAGTCGTTCATGTGCTTCAGAAAATGCTTGTGGTTGTGGTTCGTATCCATGATGTCAAGCAGGTAGTTCTTGCCGCGATACTTTTCGATGATAGCCTGCGCTTCGGGTTCAACGCGTATAGAGTACAGCCTGCTTGTCTTGCTTCTGTTGTACTCTACCCTCCCCCCTACAATCTCTTTGAGACCGCACAGGTCAATCATGTTGATGCCGATAAGATAAAACACGAGCTTGAATATATCAAGATACCGCTCCGAACATTCGTCCGTCTTCATGGCGAACAGCGTGCGCAGTTCGCCAACGGAAAGTGAACGCTTGGCGGTCGGAACCGGACGTATCTTGAACCTGCGAAACGGATAGGCGTGTGTTATCTCATCGTCAATGGCGTCATTGAATACGGCGCGTATATTCCGAAGGTGGATATTCCTCGCATTCTTGGACGGCGAGGTCTTTTGCAGGAAGAGGTCTAACTTTGTCAGCCACTCCTTGGTGATGTCCTCGAAAGAAAGTTTACCGAGTGTCGAGCCGGCAAACGCCGCCATTCTGCTATGGGTGTGCATGTAGATGGTGCGCGTCGATGCTTTCTTTAAGTTTGCAAATTGCAGAAATCTGTACTCGAATAACTTTTCCCGCTTCTTCTTTTCGAGCGATGAAGGGTTTATAACTTCCATGGCAGCGTCTCTTATCTCTGTCGCTGACATAGACGAGAGCCTTCCATCCAGTGAAAGCCTTAGCATAACCTCGTCTACCTTGCATTTCACGGAAGACACCTTCGCGTTTATCGTGTAGCGGTCTGCAATACTGAGTACCTTTTTGGCATCGGCATCCCAAAAACTCTTTTCGACATACGCCCCTGTCGAGATTAAGGCAGTTGTGTTGTTCGCGCTGATGAATACCTTGATAGGATAAATGTTTCTCTTGTTGCTCTTGCGCGCATCGATCCATAATTTTGTTTTAGCCATAAGAAAAACTCCGCGCATTTTTCTGCCCCGAAAATACTTGCAAGGAATTTGCAAGGATTTTGCCCTATAATAGTGCATAATAGTGCAGAAAAGTGCAAAATAATCGTTTTTTTTATAGCATAAAAACGCATATTTGAAAGAAAAAGCCGTTGAAAATTGTAAGCAAGGTACTAATTTTCAACGGCTTTATTTGTTTTGTCGGGGTGAAAGGATTCGAACCTTCGACCCCCTGCTCCCAAAGCAGGTGCGCTAACCGGACTGCGCTACACCCCGTGCAAATGGCGATTTGCTCTTTTGCGAGTGCAAAGATAAGGCTTTTTATTGGATATATGCGGGGCGGAAGGGCGATTTTTGGCAATAAGTCAACTAATAATTTGGAAGCGGGCAAATTTTACCAAGAGTTTCTTGTCGCCCGATGCCTCGAAATGGACGTGTATCTTGGTGCTGTCGCCCACCCCGTCGATGCCCACTACCGTGCCGCGCCCGAAACGTTCGTGCACAATGACGCTGCCGGGTTTCACGCCGCATGCAGTTTGTGCTGTTTGGGTTGAAGGCGCATGACTTTGCTGTGCCGGGCGGCTGCCCAAAGGTGTAAAGCGCGATTTGGGGAAAGACGGCTGCGGCGAGGCTTTTTGGCGGTATCGCGACGCAAAGTCACTTGTGCCGCCAAACAGGGAGGCGGTGGTGCGGGAAATGCCCGAACGCGAACCGGCACGTTCTATGTAGCGGGGATCCACTTCATCGAGGAACGGACTCGGGTTGGCCATTTCCATATGCCCGTAAACGTAGCGGTTGGCAGCGTGGGTCAATATACAGTATTTGCGGGCGCGGGTCAGGGCTACGTAGAAAAGGCGTCGCTCCTCTTCCATCTCTTTGGGATAAAGGCGGGCCGAAGAAGAGGGGAAAAGGTCGTCCTCCATACCTGTGATGAACACGGCATCAAATTCCAGTCCTTTGGAAGCATGTATGGTCATGAGGTTGATGTGCGCCGCGTCGGCATCACCTTCCTCGTCGGTTGTGGTAAGGAGCGATACGTACGACATGAAGTCCATAAGACGCAGCGTGCCGCCTTCGGTTTGCTGCACTTCGAGTTCCTTGCTGTAAACGGAGCTAAGGAACTCATTGATGTTGTCCTTAGCCGCCTGTCCCTCGGGACTCTTGTCGGCTGCAAACATGGCGGTCATGCCGGATTGTTCGAGTATTTGCACCGTGAGCTGATAGGCGCTTGCCTCCGAAATCTTCTCTCTGAAAGAGGCAATGAGGTCGCGAAAGTCGAGCAGTTTCTTCATCGCCGCATTGGAAAGGGAGGGAATGCCCGCCGTGCCGTTCAACGTCTGCCACAGGCTGCTGCGCATTTCTATGGCATGGGCGCGCAGGCGGCTGATGGTCGTGGCGCCGATGCCCCTTGCCGGGAGATTGACCACACGGAGAAAGGCTTCGTCGTCGTCGGGATTGCACACAAGGCTTAGGTACGCCAACACGTCCTTGATTTCCTTACGGCCGTAAAACGACATGCCACCATATATTTTATATGGTATGCCGTTTCGGCGGCAGGCTTCTTCCAACGAACGGCTCTGCGCATTGGTGCGGTAGAGAATTGCCACTTCCGGATAGTCCACGTGTTCGCGGAAATGCAGCCGCTCCACTTCTTGCAGCACGAGGCGTGCCTCGTCCTTGTCTGAGTCAGCCTTGATGAGTTTTATTTTATTGCCCTCACCGGGAGCGGCAGCGTAGACTTGTTTGAAAATCTGCTCGCGGTTGTGGCGTATCACGCTGTTGGCGGCTTCCACGATGGTACTGGTTGAACGGTAGTTGCATTCCAGTTTCACGGTGTGCGCCTTTGGGTAATGCTTCGTGAAGTTGAGGATGCCCGTGATGTCAGCCCCGCGAAAGCCGTATATGCTTTGCGCATCGTCGCCCACGACGCAGATGCGCGACTCGGGCGTGGTGAGCAGGCGGAGTATTTGCAGCTGCGCCATATTCGTGTCCTGATACTCGTCTACAAGGATACGCGAAAACCGCTCACGGTATTTGTTGCGCACTTCTTCGTTTTGGAAGAGCAGGCGGTGGGTAAAGAGCAGAATGTCGTCGAAATCGAGTGCATTGGCCACGCGCAGGCGGTCCTGATACATCTGGTAAATGCGCCACAGCTCGCCCACTCCGTTGCGGCGGTCTCGGTCGAGGTTGTCTTTGTCGGCGGCATAGTCTGCGGGCAACTGCAAGAGATTTTTGGCTTTCGATATGCGCCCGGCGATGGCAGAGGCTTTGTATGCCTTGTCGTCGAGGCCGAGGTCTTTCACTATTTTCTTGATGGCACTCAGGGTGTTGCCCGAGTCGTAGATCGTGAAATCGCGCGGAATGCCCACGGCCTCGCATTCTATGCGCAAGATACGGCTGAAGAGGCTGTGGAACGTGCCGCTCCACACGGCATTCGCGCTCTTGGCATCGCAGATGGCGGCGATGCGCCCATTCATTTCGCGCGCCGCCTTGTTGGTGAACGTGAGGGCGAGAATGCGCCACGGCTCCACGCCGTTGGCGATGAGCCAAGCAATCTTATAGGTCAGTACGCGCGTCTTGCCCGAACCCGCTCCTGCCACCACGAGCGAAGGTCCGTCGTCGTAGCAAACGGCCTCGAATTGCTTTTCATTCAGCTCCGCACGGAATTTTTCTTGCAAAGAAAGTGTCATTGGTTATATTTGATAGTAGACGAGTAAACTCGTTTACTAAATTCTCTTTGTCTTAGTTTTACAAATCACCCATTTCCCGCTGCATGGCATTGCGGTCGTGCACGATTTTCTTTTTATAGAAATCCACCTCTTTGCATTTCTCTTCAAACTGCGCGGCAAGATTGGCATCATCGGGATTTAGGCGCACGAGGCTGTCAAGTTTAACGAGCTGCTGTTGCGCGTCAGCGCAGTCAATTGAATCCATGAGCAAGATGCCCTGCCGGCGGCCCGAGAGCGCGAGATAGCATTCCTTGCGCATTTGTTCGATGCTTTGACGAGCGGTAGCGAAATCGTTTTGCGCCAATGACTTACGTGCTTTTGATAGATACTCTTGCGCATTCTGTTCCATTTCCTTGCGCTTCTCGCTTTGCGCCTCTCCTTGCTTGTTGTCCTTACAGGCGGTCAGGCCGATTATCGCGAAGCACATGGCGCTGGCGAGCGTTTTGATAATTTTCTGTGTCATATATATAATATTGTGTATGCTCATGCAAATTTAACGCTTTTCTCTTACTAAGGCCTTTTGCATACTTGAAAATTGCGTTTCGGCTTATTCTTTATTATTTTCATACACAGATTGAGGACTGTACATACGAAATCGTTGAATGACTCATAAAGCTGACAACTACCATCTCCGAGAAATTTTCTACTGTCTCGGAGATATTTTTTGCTGTCTGCGAGATATTTTTTCCTATCCTATAAGAAAAAGTTTGTTACAAAGTTTGTAACATGTATTACAAAGTTTGTAACATGTGTTAGCAAGTTTGTAACAAGCGTTACAAAGTTTGTAATAAAAAATATCAGGCAGATACTGAAAAATATATCCGTAAAAACAAAAAAAAGTCTGCGCAGACAGGTAAAAAAGTCTGCGCAGACAGCAATCGTTTTCTTATGTGAAAAAACTTTGGAAGAATGAGATACTGATATGGTTAAGGTTTGAACTGCCTGGAAGGCAGTACGAAGCGAAGCGACGATAACCGGGGACGAAGTCCTCGGAAAAGCGTAACAAAATAGATGTGCCTGGAAGGCACTACGCCACAGGACATGTATTATAACATTTCCACAGGCGTACTGCCTTCCAGGCAGGTCGTTGCTATAGCGTACTACCGAGGACTTCGTCCCCGGTTATCGTCGCTTCGCTCCGTAGTGCCTTCCAGGCACTTGACACTTAATAAAGCAACACGGTTTTTTGATAGAAAATCCTACTTACCAGATAGTTCAAACGGGACGCGGAAGGAAACGCCGAGACGCATAAGTTCGTCGAGATTTGGATAAAGCCGCTGCGTGAAGTCTGCCCAATCGCGGTGTTCCATCCGCGTCCAGCCCGCTTCTGCCAGGGCCAGGGCGCGGGGATAAGCCATGTAGGTCACGCGGTTTATGTCGGGCATCGCCTCTGCCCAAAGCGTGCCCATCACGCCCCATACGTGCGCCTGCTCTTCTGCCGTGCGGCCGTAGCCGGGGTCGAAGCGATAAGCCTGTTCGAGCGTGGTGATGGGCATTCCCCAGTTGTTGTATTCCGGCAGGTCGTGGTGCATTTGCGGGTAGTCGAGATAAGCGTGCTCGCCCGGTGCCATAATCAGTTTGTGCCCGCTTTGCGCCGTGAGCAAAAGGCAGGTGGGTGTCAGACCTCCGCGCCAACTAACGAGCGTAACGTCCTGTGGATAAGGGAAAAGGTAGTCGTCGGCGGGCGGGTAGATGTTATTAAGTTCGCACCACATAATCGGCTTTTTGGCTGTGGCACGCACGGAGGAGAGTATGCGTTCGAAGAAGGGGATCATCAGTTGCGAAGCCCGCTTATATCCTTTCTGCTCCATCATGGCACGGCAGCGCGGACACTTGTCCCAGTTGGCGGGAACGGCTGCTTCATCGCCGCCGAGATGGACATACCGGGACGGGAACAGCGCGGCGACTTCGCGGAGAATTTGATCGTAGACCGTATAGACGGTGTCGTTGGCAGCGCAGAGCATGCGGTTCACCGTCTCGCCCACCTTAATGGTAGTGTTTTGCAGATGCGTACAACCTAATTCGGGAAATACAGAAAGGAAGGCGGCGGTGTGGCCGGGGATGTCAAGTTCTGGTATTACGTCGATATAATGCTCGGCGGCGTATGCCACGATTTCGCGGATATCGGCGGCGGAGTACGACTGCGGACCTGCCAGCTGCGGATAAGATTTCAACGCGATGCGCCAGCCTTGGTCGTCGGTTAGGTGCAACTGTAAAGCATTATACTTATATTTTGCCATTACTTCAATAAAACGCTTCACGTCCTTGACTGGCAAAAAGTTACGTGCCGGGTCAATCATCAGTGCACGCAGGGCGAAGCGCGGTGCATCGTCGATTTTTACGGCTGGAATGCGGCCGAGTGCTGCTTCGTGCGGGTCGGCGAGCAGCAGCTGGTTGAGCGTCATCACGCCGCGGAACACGGCGGCGGGCGTTGCGCCCGTAATGGCGAGTCCCTTCTTTGAAACCGCTACGCGATAGTGCTCCGCGCCTTGGAGGGCGGTGTCGATGGCAAGCGTGATGCTGCCCTTTGCGCCTTTGCCGCACAGGGCGATGTCCATGCCCGTGCGCTCTTTAAGCACGCGGCGCAGCGCACCTACGGCAGGGCGCAGCAGCGCGGTGTCGGCAGAGATAAACGAGTGTTTGGGGGAAATCACAAAAGGTGCTGCGGCATCCTGCACAAAATTGTTTGGCATTGGGATGAACGGCGGCACCTTTTCGGCGGCACGCATCGGGGCGGCAGCCAACGCGAGTAGCAAGCCGGCGATGAGCCGCAGGGAGAAACGGCGGAGAGTCATGTTTTTAGTATTAGATTAAAGCAGATCAGTCGAGGCTGTTATTGTTTGCGCCGTCGGGAAACACGATTTTCGGCTCAAAAGTTGCGGCCTCTTCGGGCGACATGGCGGCGTAGGCCATGATAATCACCTCGTCGCCGGGCTGGAACTTGCGGGCAGCGGCGCCATTGAGGCAGATGCAGCCCGTGCGGCGCGGGCCGCGAATGACGTAAGTCTCGATGCGCTCGCCGTTGTTGTTGTTCACCACGTGTACATGCTCGCCCGCCACCAGTCCGGCGGCGTCCATCAGGTCTTCGTCGATGGTGATGCTGCCCATATAGTGGAGATTGGCTTCCGTGACGCGGGCGCAATGTATTTTTGACTTTAAGATGTTCAGCAACATATAGATCCCGGGTTACTTTTTGAAACAAATATTGTCGATCAGACGGATTGGCTTTGCGCCGCAGTAGACCGTGATGCAGCCCACGATATAGGGAGCGTCGTCCCAAGAACGGACGCTTTGCAGCGTCGTACCGTCCACAATTTCAAAGTATTCCACTTCAAGCCCTTCTATGGCATTGAGGGTAGAGACTACGTAGTCGTGCGTCTCTGCCACTGTGTGCGACTTTGCATATTCCTGCGCCGCGAAGAGCGTCTTGGAGATATTCACGGCAGTTGCCTTTTCTTCGGGCGCGAGCAGCGTGTTGCGCGAGGAGAGCGCGAGGCCGCCCGGTTCGCGCACGATGGGGCAGGAAACGATTTCCAGGGAAAGGCGCAGGTGGCGCACCATGGCGCGGATGACGGCTATTTGCTGGAAATCTTTCTCGCCGAAATAGGCGCGGTCGGGGGCAATGATGTCGAAGAGCTTGCTTACGATTTGGCACACCCCGTTGAAGTGGCCCGGGCGGCGCGGCCCTTCCATCACGGTGTCGATAGGCGGGAACGAGAATACGCGGGTGTCCGGCTCGGGATATATATCCTCCGGCGTGGGGGCAAACACGTAGTCCGCGCCGAGTTCCTCGAGCAGACGGCAGTCAGCCTCGAGCGTGCGCGGATAGTTTTTAAGGTCTGTGGGGTCGTTGAATTGCGTGGGATTTACAAAGACGCTGACAACGGTTACATCGTTTTCCTTAACCGAGCGTCTGACGAGCGAGGCGTGTCCCTCGTGGAGCGCGCCCATGGTAGGCACGAGGCCAACCGTAAGATTGGCACCGGCACGCAGTGCCGCCATTGCCGCACGCATGTCGCTTTGAGTGGTAAGAATATTCATCATAAATTTATTCTTAGTAGACGAGTTAACGAGCTGACAAGTAAACAAGACAGGAATGATGTTGCCGATGAAGTCATGACTCGTCTACTCGTTTACCCGTAAACTTGTTTACTTACACATTATATATATAATATGTATCGCCCTAACGGTTACGGGGTGCAAAATAACAGATTATTTGCCACATATCACGTATGAAAAACGCAGAAAAACCGATTTTTTAACAAAATGAACGGCTTAACCGATAATTACGGCGGGCATCAAACGAAAAAAAATCGTAACTTTGCAAGCGGAAACATAGGCAAAGCGCAATTTTCCTTATAAGATAGTTTAAGTGGCACAAGCTAAACTCAATTTGACCGAGTAAGCGCTTTGCTATAATCAAAACCTTAATAATGTCCAAGAAAGTTTTATTCATCACTCAGGAGATGCAACCCTACGTTCCTGCAAGCCCTATGGCCACTACGGGACGCGAACTTCCGCCTGCCGTACAAGACGCCGGCGTTGAAATCAGAACGTTTATGCCCCGTTGGGGAATCATTAACGAGCGCCGCAACCAGTTGCACGAGGTGATACGTCTCTCGGGAATGAATATCGTGATCGACGACACGGATCACCCTCTTATCATTAAGGTCGCCTCTTTGCCGGCGGCCCGCATGCAGGTGTATTTCATCGACAACGACGACTATTTCCACAAGCGCAAGATGATGCGCGACGATGCAGGGAATGAGTATGAGGACAACGTGGAGCGTGCCGTGTTCTATGCACGGGGCGTGCTCGAAACCCTCAAAAAGTTGCGCTGGACGCCCGATGTCATCTACTGCCAAGGCTGGATGACGTCCATCGTGCCCTTCTTCGTGAAAACGGCCTATGCCGAAGATCCCGCTTTTATGGGGACGAAGGTGGTTTACAGCCCTTACGCCGAAACGCCCTCCCTGCCCGAAATGCAGTGCCTCGTGAGCCTCATCTCCTTCAAGGCGGCCAACGAAGACGCGCTTAAAGAGCGCGGCCTCGACACCGCCGGCAGCTGCACGCTCGACGAGATTGCCGTGCGCTTCAGCGATGCCGTGATTGAGGGTGAGGCAGGCGCGCAGCCCGAAGCCGTCGAACTGGCCCGCAGTCAGGGCAAGCCCGTGTTGCTGAAAGCAGAAACGGAGGAAAAGCCCGGCATCGTGTGCCGCGACTTCTTTACCGCCGTTTCCGATGCCCCCGCAGCAGAGGCATAATCCACCATTCCCTTAGAACCCCAACCCGGCTATACATATATAATATTGTATGAACAAGCATCTGTTGCTTTCCCTCTTTGCGCTCCTGCTCCCTTCGCTCACCGCCTGCACAGACGATACCGGCACACTGGGCGGAGACATTATGCCGTCTAATAATTTCGTAGAAACTTCTACACAGGTCTTCAATGTCAATTCGCAGGCCCTCGGCGTAGACTCCGTGCTCGCCAACACCAGCACCTGCTACCTCGGCAGCGTCATCGACCCGGAGACACGCGCAAAGACGACTTGCGATTTCCTCGCGCAATTCAATATCTTCGAAAACTTCACGCTCCCCGCACGTACCTCAATGGTGAAAGACGATGACGGGAATATCATTGCCGACTCTTGCGATATCCGCATCTATTTCGATTCCTTTTACGGCGACTCGCTCACCATGATGAAACTATCCGTGCAGGAACTCGACACGGCAAAGGTGATGAAGGAAAATGTGAACTACTACACCAACCTCGACCCGCAGGACTTCGTGAGCACCACGTCGAACGTGAAAAAGGAACTTACTTATACGGTGAAAGACCTTACGCGCTCGGAAGACGTGAATAGTGGAACAACTTATTATCGCAGCATCGTGGTAAAACTGCCCGCCTCTTACGGTGCATGGATTCTGGAAAAATATTATCAGCACCCCGAATACTTCAAAAATTCCTACCAGTTCATCCACCACGTGTGCCCCGGCTTTTATTTCAAGACCGTGGGCGGCATCGGTTCCATGCTCCAAACGAGCATGATGGCCATGAACGTGTATTTCCGCTACCACACCACAATCGCAGGCAAGGACTCTATCGTAGACGGAATGCAGCGCATGGGCGCTACCGAGGAGGTGCTGCAAAACACACGCGTCAGCAACAAAATTCCCGCCGAGATGACCGACCCGGCAAACGCATACACTTATCTCAAATCGCCCTCAGGCATCTTCACGGAACTGTCTCTGCCCATCGATGAGATAATTGCCGGCGAACACTATACCGACAGCATTAGCGGCGCGTCTATCTCGATCCGCAGATTCAATAGCGAAAGCAGTTCGACCTACAAGCTACCCGCCCCGGCCGCCGTGCTGCTGGTACGCAAGAAGGAGATGTTCTCCTTCTTCGAGAATGGCAAATTGCCCGACAGCAACACCTCCTATTTCACCCTCTTCACAACTTCAAACAACGCCTATCAGTTCACCAACATTTCGCGCATACTCACCACTCTCAAGCAGGAACGCGATGCCGGCGCAGGCGTAAAGATAACCGACACAGAGGAGCAGCGACAGGCAAAATATGCTGCGTGGGAGGCAAAAGAAGAAAACAAAGACTGGAATAAGCTTGTGCTCATTCCTGTAAAGCCGGAATACAGCAGCATTGCCAGTTCCACGGGCACTTCTACCAACGTGCTGCAACGTGTGCGCAACGAACTCGGCCTTTCCTCCGCGAAAATAGAAGGCGGGCCGGGCGGCAATCTGAAGTTGAACGTTGTATATACGAAATTCAAGAAATAGAATATATTATAAATGATAACAACGGGATCAGCCGTGCCTTAGGGCTGCGCTGGTCCTGTTTTCAATTATAAAGTAGTCTTTATTTATCGTTTTGCTTCCTATCCTTCTTGACCCTAATGGCAAATAAAGAAATCCAATACCCTTGTGGCTTTGACGACGACAATACTTGCATGGCATCGGAAAGTATGATGCTACAGAGCCTCTTTAATAAAGCTTCTGCGAGGCCTTTTGTGCGAACAAGAACCAAAGACTTTACATTTATAGATTTGTTTGCAGGTATCGGTGGTATCCGTTTGCCTTTTGACGAACTTGGAGGAAATTGTGTTTTTTCGTCAGAATGGGACAAGGCTGCCCAAACAACTTATTCGGCAAACTTTGGAGAGGTCCCATATGGCGATATTACGAAAATCAGTGCCGCCTCCATTCCCTCTCACGACATTCTCCTTGCCGGTTTCCCTTGTCAGGCTTTTTCGATAATGGGGAAGATGCAAGGTTTCTCGGACACACGTGGAACGATGTTCTTTGAAGTGGCGCGAATCCTTAAGCACCATAAGCCTAAAGCCGTGTTACTCGAGAACGTAAAGCAGTTGGTTTCCCACGTTGGCGGCAATACGTTCCAAGTGATACTGGAAGTGTTGAAAGATTTGGGTTATCATGTAAAATGGAAAGTATTGAATGCATTGGATTTCGGCTTGCCCCAAAAAAGAGAGCGCGTTATCATCGTCGGTTTCCTCAACTCTTTTGCGGCCGGGCAATTTAATTTCGATTTTGAGAAAACGCCATACTCGTTAGAAAGCATTTTGGAAAAAGACGATGCTGTTGATACAGCTCTCTATGCCTCAGACGAGATTCAAAAAAAGCGGAAAAAAAGCGTTGAGGGCAAACCGGTGTTTTACCCTTCGGTTTGGCATGAAAACAAAAGCGGAAATATTTCCGTCTTGCCGTATGCCTGTGCGCTTAGGACAGGAGCTTCATATAATTATCTGCTCATAAACGGGCTTAGAAGACCGTCCTCGAGGGAACTGCTCCGTTTGCAAGGTTTCCCCGACACGTTTAGGATTCCTGTTTCTTATACGGAATTTCGCCGACAAACGGGGAACTCGGTAGCCGTGCCTATGATAAGAGCCGTCGCAAAGAAAATAGTTGCATTGTTATGACTATAAAAGCACCCAAATTAAGAGATTCCCGAAAGCTGATTCCCGAACGATAATACCTTACGCTATGGAAGACTTTGTACATCTGCACGTACACACTCAATACTCTATCCTCGACGGGCAGGCCTCCATTGCCGCCCTCGTTGACAAGGCCATCGGCAACAAGATGCGCGGCATGGCCGTGACCGACCACGGCAACATGATGGGCATCAAGGAGTTCTACAATTATGCGCAGAAGGTGATCGGCAAGGCAAAGGGCACCCTCTCTGCCGCAAAGGCAGAACTCGAGGCACTCCACGCACCCGACTGCGCCCTCTCGCCCGAAGAGCGTGCCGCCAAGGAGGAAGAACTCACCAAGACCATTGAAAAGCAGCAGCGCATTGCCGACTTCAAACCGATATTCGGTTGCGAAGCCTACGTGGCGCGGCGCGGCGACAAGACCCTGCGCGAAGGCAAGCAGGACCAAAGCGGCTGGCACCTCATTCTCCTTGCAAAAAACGAGAAGGGCTATCATAATCTCGTCAAAATAGTGTCGCGCTCGTGGGTAGACGGGTTCTACATGCGCCCCCGTACCGACCACAAAGACCTCGAAACCTACGCCGAAGGCATTATCTGCTGCTCCGCCTGTCTCGGCGGCGAGATACCGCAAAAGATACTTAAAGGAAGAATCGATGAAGCCGAGCAGGCCGTGCAATGGTTCAAGCGCGTGTTCGGAGACGACTATTACCTCGAGCTGCAACGCCACAAAGTGACCGATCCCTCCATCAACGCCAACCGCGAAACCTATCCCCTGCAAGAGCAGGTCAATAAAGAATTGCTCGCCCTCGCGGCTAAGTACGGCGTGAAAACGATTTGTTCCAACGACTGCCATTTCGTGAACGAGGAAAACGCCGAGGCGCACGACCGTCTTATATGCCTCTCGACAGGCAAAGACCTCAACGACCCCACGCGCATGCTCTACACAAAGCAGGAGTGGTTTAAGACGCGCGAGGAGATGAATGCCATTTTCTCCGACCTGCCCGAAACGCTGCGCAACACGTGCGAGATTTGCGACAAGGTTGAAACCTATTCCATCGACCACGCGCCCATTATGCCCAACTTCGCCATTCCCGAAGACTTCGGCACGGAAGAGGAATATCGCCAACGGCTCACGGAGGAACAGCTCTACGATGAATTTACGCAGGACGAGAACGGCAACGTCGTGATGTCGCGCGAAGAGGGACTTTCAAAGATCAAGAAACTCGGCGGCTTCGACAAACTTTACCGCATCAAGCTCGAAGCCGACTATCTCGCCAAGCTCGCCTACGAAGGTGCCAAAAAACGCTACGGCGACCCCCTGAATGAGGAAACCTCAGAGCGCATCAAGTTTGAACTGCATATTATGAAGACGATGGGTTTCCCGGGCTACTTCCTCATTGTGCAGGACTTCATCCGCGCCGCCCGCGAGGAACTCGACGTGAGTGTAGGTCCCGGCCGTGGCTCCGCCGCAGGCAGTTGCGTGGCCTACTGTCTCGGCATCACGCAAATCGACCCTATTAAATACGACCTCCTGTTTGAGCGTTTCCTCAACCCCGACCGTATCTCCTTGCCCGATATCGACGTGGACTTCGACGATGACGGGCGCGGCCGTGTGCTGAACTGGGTGACAAAGAAATACGGCGAGGACAACGTGGCACATATCATCACTTACGGCACAATGGCCACGAAACTTGCCTTAAAGGACGTGGCGCGCGTGCAAAAGCTGCCCCTCGACGTTTCCAACCGCCTCTGCAAACTTATCCCCGACAAACTGCCCGAAGGACCCGACGGTAAAGTCCCCAAGCTCAATCTTAAAAACGCCATTGCCGCCATTCCCGAGCTCCGAGAGGCGGAATGCTCGCCCGACCCCGTGATGCGCGACACCCTGCGTTATGCAAAAATGCTCGAGGGTAACGTGCGCAACACCGGCATCCACGCCTGCGGCTTCATTATCTGCCGCGACAACATTTCGGACTGGGTGCCCGTGTCGACGGCCGAGGACAAAGACACCGGCGAAAAGGTGCAATGCACGCAATACGAGGGCAAAGTGATCGAAGAAACGGGCTTGATCAAGATGGACTTCCTCGGACTGAAAACGCTCTCCATCATCAAGGAAGCCCTCGAGAACATCAGGGAAAGTCTCGGCATCGAACTCGACATCGACCGCATACCTATCGACGACCCTGCTACCTATCAGCTTTTCTGCGACGGGCGCACCATCGGCACCTTCCAGTTTGAGTCGGCGGGAATGCAGAAATATCTGCGCGAGCTGCAACCCTCTACCTTCGAAGACCTCATTGCGATGAACGCCCTTTACCGCCCGGGGCCTATGGCATATATTCCGCAGTTCATCGCCCGCAAGCACGGCGACGAGCCCATCGTCTACGACCTGCCGTGCATGGAGAAATATCTCAAAGACACCTACGGCATCACGGTCTATCAGGAGCAGGTGATGCTGCTTTCGCGCCTCATTGCCAACTTCACGCGCGGCGAAAGCGACGCCCTGCGTAAGGCGATGGGTAAGAAGCTCATCGAGAAACTGAACCACATGTACCCCAAATTTATCTCGGGCGGCAAGGCCAACGGCTACGACGAGAAGATTTTGGAAAAGATTTGGAACGACTGGCGCGCCTTTGCCTCCTATGCGTTCAACAAGAGCCACGCCACTTGCTACTCCTGGGTGGCCTATCAGACGGCGTACCTCAAAGCGAACTACCCCGCTCAATACATGGCGGGCAACATGAGCCGCAACCTCTCCAACATCACCGAAATCATGAAGCTCATGGACGAGAGCAAGTCTATGGGCGTACTCACGCTCGGCCCGGATATTAACGAGAGTCACGCCAAGTTCAGCGTCAATCACGAAGGAAATATCCGCTTCGGCCTTGCAGCCGTGAAGGGCGTGGGCGAATCGGCGGTGGAGTGTATTATTAAAGAGAGAAACGAAAACGGCCCTTACAAGTCGGTCTTCGACCTCGTGGAGCGCGTGAACCTCAGCGCGTGCAACCGCAAGTGTCTCGAAAACCTTGCCCTTGCCGGAGCGTTCGATAGCTTCGAGACCATGAAGCGCGAGCAGTTTTTCGCCAAAAATTCGCGCGGCGAAGTGTTCATGGACACGCTCATGCGCTATGGCGTGCGCTATCAGCAGGATTTGTTGAGCAGCCAAAACTCCCTTTTCGGCGCAACCGATATGGCGGAAGCCACGAAGCCTGAAATCCCCGAGGAATATGAGCAGTGGAGTGCGCTGGAACGCCTTAACCGCGAGCGCGAACTGATTAGCGTGTATATATCCGGGCATCCGCTCGATGATTACAGCATCATTCTTACCGACGTTTGCAGCAACCATGCCCCCGACCTCGCCGACATTTCCCCCTATAAAGACCAGGATATCACCGTGGGTGGCATCGTCACCTCCGTACGCACGGGGCAGACCAAAACGGGAAAGCCTTACGGCATAGTGAAACTGGAAGACTATGACGGAGCAGGCGAAATCGCTCTCTTCGGAGACGACTGGGCACGCCATAGCGGATATTTCGCTGTTGGCAACTCCCTCTTCATCACCGCCCACGTAGAGGAGCGACACTGGAAGCCCGGAAACTACGACCTGCATATCACGAAAATCGAATTCCTTTCAGACGTTAAGGAAAACAAGATTCAGCGCATCACCTTTACGCTTAATCTCGATGAAATTGATGCCCTCGCGACGCAGGAACTCACCACGTTGCTGCAAAAACCTGGAAAGACGGAACTTTATATTACTTTAAAAGAACCGAACAAGAGTTTCAGCGTTTCGCTCCGCTCGCAAACGCCCGGCATCGCCGTGACCAAAGAACTTGTGGACTTTGCGAAGGAAACGCCCGGCATTAAATATAAATTGAACTGAAACATATAGGCTTGTTTACTCGTTTGCTCGTCTACTTGTTTATTTAAATTATATATATGCCCCCTTCCCTCATCCCCTGTCTCACCATTGCCGGCCTCGACCCTTCGGGCGGCGCGGGCATCATTGCCGACCTCAAGACCTTTGCCGCCTTAGGCTGCTACGGGCAGGCGGCCGTGACGGCCGTGACTGTGCAAAGCACGGTCGGCGTGCGCGAGAGCGAGGCCGTGGACGGCGGGCTGGTGTATCGCCAGGCGGCGGCCGTGATGGACGACTTTATGCCCGTGGCAGTCAAGACGGGCATGCTCGGCAATGCCGCCGTGGTGCAGGCCGTGGTGAAGTTGCTGCGCGAATATAAACCAAAGTTTGTGGTGGTAGACCCCGTGATGCTTTCCACTTCCGGCATGCCCCTGCTCGCGCCCTCCGCCGTACCCGTTCTGCAAAAGGAGTTGCTGCCTCTTGCCACGCTCGTCACGCCCAACCTCCCCGAGGCCGAGACCCTGCTGCGCACGGCAGGCATGGACGTTGCGGGATTTACCGAAACTTTTGCGGGGGATAATAATGAGGAAAAAGAGATAGAGAAAAAAGACTGGCTGCTTCGCCTCAGCCAAGCCTGCGACGGCGCGGCCGTGCTGCTCAAAGGCGGTCACGCCGAGGGTGCGCCCACGGATTATCTCTATTATAATGGTTCTTTCCGCGCCTATCCCGGCAAGCGCATTGCCTCGCGCAACACGCACGGCACGGGTTGCACACTTTCTTCCGCCATTGCCGCTCACTTGGCTCGCGGCAAGAATTTGCCTGATGCAGTCGCCGCCGCAAAGACCTACGTCACTGCCGCCATTGAAAGCGGTGCCGCGCTCTTTTCAGGCAAGGGGCACGGCAGTCTCAACCATTTCTTTTGACATAGGCGCTTTGCCAGCCAGTGGCACAACTGGATACAATTTGGCAACACGGACAAAACATCTTATCTTTGCCTCAGCAAAAAGAGGAAGAGCGCAGGCTTTTCCTCTTTTCGCGTTTTTGGGGCAAACTATCCTATATGAGCGCAAAAACTATCCTATATGACCGTGAAAATTATCATATATGAGCGTAAAAATTATCTCCTTGATAGTTTTTACGAAGTGCTTGAAAGTAAAAATCTCCTTGATTTTCGCAGAAATTTTCTCGGAGCAAATTTCCCTTTCCTTAATAATCTCTAAACTTTCGCGCCGTGCCGTCTTAACGAATGCAAACGCTGCTTTCACTGTCTGCGCAGAGCGTGGCTCTGCATTAACAAGTTTTGTAAATGATAAAGCAATGGATTGGGTGAACTAAGCGTTAAGTGCCTGGAAGGCACTACGGAGCGTAGCGACGATAACTGGGGACGAAGTCCTCGGATAGGCTCGGAGAGGACGTAGTGCCTGGAAGGCACTACGCGCTCTTTTATACATTACATCAGGCGAGGGTATGTCAAAATGAATATTGTTGTAGATGTATCCCCTGTAAGGGGAAAATAAATCAGGCGAGGGTGTGTCAAAATGAATATTGTTGTAGATGTATCCCCTGTAAGGGGAAAATAAATCAGGCGAGGGTATGTCAAAATGAATATTGTTGTAGATGTATCCCCTGTAAGGGGAAAATAAATT
>JBJEAH010000019.1:0-17546 GCA_051868815.1 Alloprevotella sp. | reverse complement strand
CAAATTAGACCCGATTTTATTTGTTCCTGCAATAATCTTGCTGAATAGCAGCTGTTTATCTGTAATCTTTCTGCTTACTCTTTTAGACCTTATTTCTTTGGAGCGCGATAAGCATTTGCGTACTTTTGCAAGCAGAAACTTAAATTAAAGACGGTATGCTTAGATGGTTGCTCCTTATTATAATAATGTCTGGTTCTGTGCCGGCACTCTGCCACGACGAAAGTGCACTCGAAACGCGCTATGCGTTTGAAGCGATTCTGCTCGCGGTGTTTGCTTTCATGGTGCTCCTATATACTGGACACGAGCGGCGGGCGCACGAGCGGGAGGTGCTGTATGCCGAAAGAATGGAAAGCAGCCGGCGACAACTGAACTTGATGAGCAAGATGCTGATGCAGCGGTTGGACTTTGCGCGCCTACTGGATAGTTTGCAAAGCGGCGCAGCCAACCGCTACAAGATGCGGGAAGAGGATTGGCGAGAACTGGAACAGTTTTTAGACGTTACGCAAAACCTCTTCGTGCATCGCTTGCGCGAGCAATTCCCTCACCTCAGCGAAGACGACCTTCGGCTGCTGATGCTGCTGCGTCTAAGGATGCCGGCAAAGGTGTTGGCAGACATTTACGGTATTGCCGAGAAGTCGGTGAAGCAAAACCTTTTTCTGTTTAAGAAGAAAGTGGGCTTAGAGGGCAGCAGCCAGTCTTTGCGCACGTTTGTAGAGCAATTTTAATCGTTTCCAGTAATATATTTATCTCAAGTACAAATATTTATGACACACGCCACATTTGTCCTCATTTCAGAGATTTTGATTTTGCTGCTCAGTTTTCGCGAGCAGATTGTAAGCATTTTCTTTTCTCTTAAACGTAAGGAAAGGAGCACCGCAGCACGGGAGATTTTGCCCATTCTTTATGCTGCGGTGCTCCTTGTGGCGTTCCACGCGGTTTACCCGATTGGGAGCGTGAATGCCTTGAAGGTATGTTTCATTGTGATTTGCGTAATGGCTTATACAAGGAATTTCAGGAATATGCTTACGGCCATTAAGCATCGGGACAAAGGTGCCGTAAAGATGCAGTTGCTCGTCTTTTCTATCATCACGGCATTTGTTGCGGGAGATTATCTGATAAGTAAGTAGACGAAGAGACCAAGCCGTCACACAGCGTTTGCACCACGCCCCTACTCCTATCTGCAATACGTGTCAAGGCAGGCAAAGCGCGGGGTTTGCGGCTCGATGGTGACAGAGGCGTTGGACGCGGGGAAGAGTACGGCCTCGCCGGCTTTAAGCGACACTTCTGCGCCTTGGGCATCGCGCAAAAGGGCTGCGCCTTCGTAGGCAATGAAGATGACGAAGGAGTCGATGTCGCTGCAATCTGACACAAAAGGTTTGGTGAGGGCGTAGCGGCGCGTGGTGAACTGCGGGCAGTCGACGAGCACGGTGCGGCAGTTGTCCTTTACCTCATAATGCGTGCGATATTCGGGATAAGCCTTGTAGTCGAGTGCCTCGCGGGCCTGTGCCACATGAAGTTCGCGCTTGTTGCCGTTGGCATCTGTGCGGTCGAAGTCGTACACGCGGAAGGTGTCGTTGCTCGACTGCTGGATTTCTACCAGGAAATTACCCGCGCCGATGCTGTGGATACGGCCGGCAGGGATGAAGAAGCAGTCGCCGGGGTGCGTGGTGTGCTGGGCAAGGTGCGCGGTGAGCGTGCCGTCGGCAAGGCTTTGGGTATAGCCGTCGGCAGAAAAGTCGGCGTTGAAGCCGGAACAGAGCGATGCGCCGGGCTGCGTGCCTACAATATACCACATTTCGGTCTTGCCGTAAGGGTGTCCCATGCGCTGCGCCATGGCATCGTCGGGGTGTACCTGTATGCTGAGGTCTTGCGCTGCGGAGATAAACTTGATGAGGAGGGGAAAGGTGGTGCCGTAGCGTTCGAGGTTTTTCTTGCCCACGAGTGCCGCGCCGTATTTTTTGATAAGTTCCTCAAGCGTGCTGCCCTGCTCCGAGCCGCAGCAAACGAGCGTTTCGTTGCCAGGCACGCCGGATATTTCCCAACTTTCACCCACTTGGCTCGGCGCGTCGGTGAGGTTTTTAAGTTTGGTTACTTCCTCGCCGCCCCAAATGGTGGTTTTGAGAAGTGCTTTGAATTTAAGAGGGGACATATAATATATAAATATTGTATGGGTAGTCAAGAACGCATCAGGTCTCCGTTAGAAATGAATGCGCGTGCCGAGTTGCAGGCGCACCTCGCCCTCTGCCGGGTGGCTGGTGGAGTGTTTGAGGATATTGCTGGAATAAACATCGGCGGCGGGTTCGAGATAGAGGTCTACGTTCTGTGCAACGCGGGCACCGATTTGCAGGGCTGCCTGAACGCCGGGAGCGAAGCGGGTGTCCTCGTTCTTGCGGTTGTTGATATAAAGGCCAGCACCGAGCGTACCCGTGAGCTGGAACACGCGCTCGTCGGCCTTCTTGCTGCTGAACGGTGCGATGAGGTCTATCAGGTAGTTGGCCTGCAATGCAGTGATGTTGCGGTTGCCCTTGCCGTAGGTCTGCAAGGTGGAGTTGTGGAGGGCAACGTGCCAACCGCTTATTTCGTTCCACCAACGGCCGTAACCCACGCCGGCTTCAAAGGTGATCTTCCTGTTTCGCGGCTGCATCACGGTAGCGGTGAGCGTGTGGTAGCCCGAACCGAGCCCGATGTTAACGAACTGGCGATACTTTGGCTTTTCGCTGCGTGCCGTCTTGCCTTCGGAGGCTTTCATGTTGTACGTCACGCCGAGCAAGAGCGAGGGATGCCAGTGGTCGAGGCGCGACTGATAGCGCGTACCCATTTTGTAAGCCAGTTGCGGTTCGAGGAAGATTTCAGCCTGACTGCCGGCACGCACGGCAAACTGTCCGCCAAAGTGCAGGTTGGGCGAGAAGGTGGACTTGCCGCCATACATATAATCTGCGCCGAGCGCACCGCCGAGGAAGCCGATAAGGCGCACGGGGCGGTCTTTGCGATAGCCGTAGGTCATGGCGGTGAGGTCGGCCATATAGTCTGCGCCGAGCATGATTTCTGCATAATGGCGATGGCGGCCATAATTTTTCTTCACGCCGGAAAGCGTGGTGCGCCATGCCGATGTGGGCGAGAACCAGCGGCCGAAGGCAAACTGTCCCTGCCAGCCGTAATAGTCCCATGTACGCATGTTGTTGGCCTGCACGCCAGAGCCCAAACCGAGAGAAAAGAAGGTGCCCTTGCCCTCTTCATCGAACGCCTCGCGTGCCTTGGCGCGGTCGTAACCGCCCGTGAGGTCGAGCTGTGCGCCGAGCATCAGAGCCACGGGGAAGTCAAGATTGGCACTCGAACCCGACTGTTTAAGATAATTGTCGGGGTTGATGCGCAACTGCGGCTCGAGATAGAGACCGAAGAGGCGCGTCACGTGCCACAGACCTTTGAGCGAGGCGTTGCCGCCGAAGTACAGGTGCTTCTGGTTTGCCAGCGTGGAGCCGCTGATGCCGATGCCGGCGATGAGTTCGCAGGGACGGTCTTCCTTGTAGCCGTGGAAGGTATTGGTGATGTTCCAAAGGAAGTCTGCGCCCATGCCCATGAACTTGGAACTGCGGTTAGGCTGCTGCTTCATCTGTCCCGCCTCGGCCCAAACGCGTGCGCCGACCGTAGGTGCGAACCATTTGCCGAGTCCCACGAAAGCCTTTGGCCCAACGTAGTCGTCGGGGTGCTTCACGCTCTTGGGCTTTGCCGGCATCGTTACGCCGCCGGCTGCTTCTACGAAGAAATGGCTGGTCCAATGGTCGGTCTGGAACGTGGCATTATTCTCGCGGCGTTCGGAGGCTTCGGTACTGTTGTGGAAGGTAACGCCGGCGAGAACCGTGGGCATCACGTCCCACTTGGCTGTGGTGCTGCTATGCTTGATGTATTCGTTGCCGTAGATGTCTACGCGGGGTTCGAGGAAGAGGTCGGCATTTTTCGACACACGCAGATTTCCCTGCAACCCTGCGCCGAGCCCCCAGCGGTTGCGGTGGTCGTCTTTCTCTCTCATGTAGGAATAGCTTGCGCCTGCAAGGGCATTGACCGAGATGCGCCTGTCCTGACGCGGACCGCCGAAGAGGTTGTGCAGGTTGAGCATGTAATCTACCCGGCCGCCGATGCCGCGCAAGAGTTCGCCCCGGCGGGGATAGCCCTTATACACGGAGGTGTGTGCAGAGAGGCGCAAGGCATTGTAAGGGTCGAACCATTTGCCTACGCTCATCTGTGCATGCATGCCCACGTTTCTCTTAAACATATAGAGCTGCGAGCCCGCCATGGTGGAGGGGCCGATGCCGAGAGAGAAGAACGTGCCGTCGTGGAAAAAGTTTCCGCGGTCGGCCTTGTCGTTGGAGCGGTCGGGGTTGGTCATCAGGCTGTAACCCAAGCCTGCGAGCACATTGCCCACGGGGCGGAAGTGGTGCAGGTTGGTGAGGTGGAACACTTTATCCTGATACAGCCCCACTTGCGGCTCGATGTAGATATACGTGAGCTTCGAGAAGTTGTATTGCCCGCGCAGCCCGAGGTGTACGCCGATTCCGTGGGTGGTTTTGCCCTTGTAGCGCGAATAGATGAGGTTGCCGCCTGCCACGCCGAACACCTCAAATGGTTTGCGCTCTTTATAAGTGTAGTTAGCCACGGCGGTAATATTGAGCAGGTAGTCCACAGAGAGCGACACCGTTTTATACTTGCTTTTGCCGAGTTTATAGAAGCCCGAGTTCACGCCCAGGCGCCAGCCATGCTCGGGCGACACCCAGTCGCCGAGTGTCACGTCGCCGAGAATGCCGGGGCGCGACGTTTTGAATCGGGACGCCTTGTTGGGCATAGTGGTGAAACCCACGCCGCCTTCGAGGAAGAGGTGGTCGCCGAAGACCTTATGGTCGTAGCGTTTCGTTACGCGCGGCCCTTGCAGCATATAGTCGAGTGCAGAACCTTCAAGTTTGGCAGTCTGCTGCGGCTGTTGGGGCTTGTTGTCCTCCTGCGCGGTGGCTGTGCAGAAGCCGCAGGCTAATAGAAGCGGAAGAAGCGTATGCTTTAATTTCATTGTTGTTGATATGGTAGATAGAATCTATAGATTTCCTCAGACTCTACATTTTATTTCAGGGGTTAATAATTCGGCGGGGCGTTAGTAGTTACTCCTTGATACTGTCAGCCTCGCGCTCATAACGCTTGTCGCCGAGCAGCAAGCCGTTCACGTCGCCGTCGATATAGGCGGTGGCTTTGAGGGAGGGGTCCATTTGAATGGCAATATTGAGTTCCTTTCCGGCATCGAGTGGTTTTTCGAGGCGGTTGAGGCACACGGCGCGTAGGTAGTGCGACACGGCATCATCGTTGTCGAGGGTCAAGGCATAGTCGTAGGCTTCCTTGTTGCGCTTCAAGGCCAGAAGCATCGCCACGCGGTTACGCGTGGAGGTTTTTGCAATCACTTCGTAGTTGGCCGCCACGTTGCCGCTCATCGCGCCGCTCACGGCGTGCAGCAGTTCCGTTCTTTCGTTGCTGGGAATGGTATCCAACAGTTCCATAGCCTCTGCGTAGCGTCCCGTTTCGAGTAATGCCACGGCGTGGTTGATGCTCACCTCAATCGGTGCTTCCTTATTGACGAAAGGCTTGAGCAGTTCGGGCTCGGGGCGGCCGTCTTCGAGCAGCATCACCTGCAAGTCGTTGGCTGCCACCATGAAGCGGGGACTGATTTCGAGTGCCTGGCGGATAATTTGCTCGCGCCTGGCTGTGTCCGGCTCGTTTCGGTAGAGCTGGAAGAACTCGTAGCGCGACAGCTGCTTGTAGTCCTTGTCGTAGAGGGCGCGTATTTCTTCGAGCGTGAGCTGACGGTACACGGAGTATTCCATATTATACTCCACGCGGCGCAGCCTCGGCAGGTATTTTGCCTCGAGCAGATTGCGATAGAAGGGCAGTTTCCTTATGGCGCGTCCCTGTTCGTCAATGCTCTTTGGGTGGCGCTTCGTCAGGACCTCTATCTGGTCGGCCTCGTCAAAGAGGGAGTCGGTGCGCAGCAGTGCCGTAACGTCGTCCCACGTAGCCACATCGGCCTCGGAGGAAAACTCCATGTTGCTGCGCGAATCCTCATCGATTTGACTTTTGAGCACCTCGAGGGCATAGTCCATACGCTCGCGCGCCAGCCGCTTGTTGGTTTCGTAGCGTCCGTCGGGCGACGCTGTGCCACTGATGCGCAGAGCCTGCAACTTGGCATCGGGCGTTTCGCGTATGCCACGCAACTGCTCCTCCATCTTGGCCAGCTCCGCCTTGTTTTCCTCGCTTTCTGCGTCGAACACGGCCTTGCCGATGGGGAATACGAGGTTCACCTCTCCCCAGCTGTCGTGCAGCTGCTTTTCCACTTGCGGATAGTATGCCGAGTCGGTTATAGCCTCAGCCCCGAAGTTGTAGTCGAGCCAGCGCAGGGGGCGCACGGTGCCACGGGCGATAATCGTAGTGTCGCGGTAGAGAATGTGTCGATAGTCCTCAATGGCCATATACACGTCGCAGGTGAACTCGTCGCGCACGTCTTCGAGGTAGAGCGAGTCCACATAGGGCAGGATATCGTTTGCCCCATCCGACTTTTTCTCTTCAAGGCTGTCGTGGCGCACAGTGACGTAGGCGGCGAGCGGGTCGCGCGCCTCCATGTTGTAGCCATACATGCGGTCCTGCGTCTGGTTGTATTCCTTTGCGTCGTACACCATCGGGCGGAACATCCGTTCCTGCTTGCGCGTCAGGTTGTTGAGCACGGGCTGCACCACGAGGCGCGTGTCGCGGCGGAACATCTTGTGGGGCACGCGCACCACGGTCTTTATCTTGGCCCAGTTGCCCACGATCTCAATGTCGGTCGGTTCAGGCTGAATAGTCTTCTCCTTGCGCTTGGCCATCACGGTAGCCTCGCCCAACTCGACGTCGTGTTCCTCAATTTCAACTTCTATATAGGTGCGTTTCCTCACCTTCACCACCACGGGCTCCGCGCCCACCATGGTGAAGCGCAGCGTGCCGTTGTCGCGCACGCTCACGGCGAAGCGTCCGTCCTCGTCGGTCGTGGCGAGCAGGCGCTTGGTGCGTTCGTCGGTGATGTTCACACCCAGCTGCGGCTTGCGCTTTTCCTTGGAAATCACCTTACCCGTGACGCGCACCACGTTTTGGGCGTATGCTGTGTTTGCCGGCAGCGCGAAGAGCAGCAGCAACCCGAGGGTAGCCACGAGGCTGGCGGCCGTTTTCTTATTAAGACTCATATCGTTGGATGGGGGTTATTTGAAGATATAAACAAAGGTAAGTCCGAGCTTCATGGGGGCGGGCGTAAATCCCGAGTGGTTCACGCCCTTCGGGGCCTTCTCGCCGTCCCTGTATTTCTTTTCGCGATAGCGCAGCACGCCCAGGCCAGCCGTGGCCTCCATGCTCCAGTGCTTGGAGAGCACGAGGCTGTAGCCGTAAGTCAGCCCCACGCCGTAAGCATCGCCGTTGTAGTGGCGGCTTTTCAGATGCAGGTCGTAGGCGGAAGCGAAGCCCATTAGACCCACAAAGTGCCCAGCCTGCGGGCGGGCGGAGAACCAGTAGCGCAACTCGGGGTTGAACGTAGCGTGGCGCAACTTGTTGTCTTTGATTGTGAATGGATTGCCGGCGGCTTCGATGTTAAGCGAGAGGTGGCGCGACATTCTGAACTCTATCCCTAAGTTAGGGTTTGCCGTGAGCCAATAAAGCGCGTTGGTCTTCACTGCCACGCGCTGTGCTTGCCCTCCTCCGGTTCCTGCTGCAAGGGCGAGGGCGAGGAGCGAGCATTTCAGTTTGTTAAAAAAAGGCATCTCAATTCTTTTCTATTATAAAAAATCGCCCTTTATGGCGCAAAACTCATATTTCGGAGGCAAAATTACGCAAAAAAAACGTCCTTTGCCACTCTTTTGCGGTTTTTTTTCACATAATAAAGTCATAAAACGCATTTTTTCTTGCCCCTCGCGAGGGCGAAAGTGTGAAATGAGGCTGCTTTGCCCGGATATATTTTTTCTTTTCTCCCTTGAATTTTTTACTTTTAAGAAGATGTTTTTTCCGATCGTGCAGATATTTTTTGTTACAAACTTTGTAACATGTATTACAAACTTTGTAATATGTGTTAGCAACTTTGTAACAAGCATTACAAAGTTTGTAACAAAAACTTTCTTATAGGACAGGAAAAATTATCAGGCAGAAAGGAAAAATTATCAAGGAGCAAATAAAAATATCTTTGGGACAGCCGCGCCGCCATAAAGAAAGGGAGCGCACGCCCCGCGGCACGCGCTCCCCAGAAACAGTTTCTTCAAGGCTTACTAAAATATACTATTGCTATAATGAAACTATTAACTCAAAATATTTTGAAGAAAACTGTTGTTGTTATGTTTTTATATAACGGACGGCGGCTCGGGAGCTGGGCGTATGCTGCCCCGCGCCCGGCGTTATTGCCGCTTGCCGAGCGTCTTGGCGGGCGTTTTGCAGAACGCCCCTACTCGTTCGACGAATTGTAGCCCTCGGGCATCCAGTCGCAGTAGAAGTTGTCCTGCTTCTTCTGCGTCCAGGCTTCGTCGTCGGTTTGTGTCTGCGGAGTGCTACCCTCGCGGCTGCCAACGAGCAGCTGGGCTACCGAGCTTTCGAGGTGCAAATCCATAACTGTGGCGGACGGGCTGATATATTGCTTTTTCATATTGTGCATGTTTTGAAGGTTTTTTGGATAAACGTTTTTGGAAAGAATCGGCTTTTTCATAATGTCGGCTGCACTCGGCAATTCAAGTAAACTTGATTGCACTCGCTTGCACGACATTTATTTAATGTAGATTTTCTTGCCGTTCTGGATATAGATGCCGCCCTTGGCAGCCTGCTGCACGCGGCGGCCGCTGAGGTCGAAGATAGCGGCGGGCTGCTCTTCCTGCGTACCGAAAAGCACGGAGGGGGCGATGCCGGTTTCGGTGCCGTCTTCAAAACGAAGCACAAGGTTGTTGGTCAACTCGGAAAGCGTGCTGCTCTCAGGGATATTGAGATAGGCGCGGTTGGCGGGGATATTGGTCACGCCATCGGAGGGCACGAAGAAGCCCACCTCGCCGTTGCCGTTGCGCCCGAGGGTGCGATAGTCCTTGCGGTTGGCATCGGCATCGAACAGTTGCTTCAAGAGGCAGCCCGTCATGTCTGAGCTTTGCGTCTCGCCGGCGGCATAACTGAGGGCCAGCGTGGCCGTGGCAGCCGCGCTCTCGCTGATGAGCACGATGGGCGTTTCTTTGGCAATCACGGGGCTGGTGATTTCGGTGAGCACGAGGCTCTTCTTGTCTGCACTGAACGCGGCAGTGTAGAGCTTCACGGTCTCGCTTTCGGGTTTGGCGAGGGCAACGGGCGCGTAGGCCGTGGCATACGACTGGCCGCCTACGGCGTTCATCTTGACCGTAAACGTCTCGGCTTCGCGCAAATACCAATAGCCTTCTGCGCCCGGTGCGGCGGTCGATACTTCTATCGTTTCGTTGCCATTCTGCTTCAGATAATTATACACGCCTGCGCCTGAGAGGGAAATGGTGTAGGCTTGAATGTTCTGCGGATTAGAGTAAGACACGGAGGAAGTGCCCACCGTTGCAATGGTGCCCGCACCCAACTCTGCCTGAGGGCTAAGAGCCTGGCCGGCATTGATGTTGGTAAGTTCGTTGTTGTAGAACGACCACAGCGCAGCGAAGTGGTCGCCGCCGTTGCTGCCGCTTACGGCATAAACGGCTGTGCCGTCGGTCAGTTCTTCGCTCGAATTCACCGACGAGAGCAAATAGTCCGTATTGGCCGCCTGTTCAATAAAATAATACTTGGAAGACTCACGCGCAATCGTGCCCTTGCCTTTCACCACATCGTCGAAAGTCACACCAGTCTGCGTGCTCGAATACGTGCCCACGTAACGCGCGGCAGGATAGGCGGCGAGGATTTCGCTTACTTTCGTGTCGGAAAGATTGGAGAGCGAGGTTGCGGAAGCTATATTGTCCACATAAGAAACGGCCCCGGCTGAAAGACTGATATAGTTGCCCGTGCTGACGGATTTCAAGAAATAGTCGGCGTCCGTCAGTTCGATTTGCAGTTTGCTGTCGGCCGTTCCGCTGAAAGTGCCGGCGGCATCAGAAAGATAATTGCCTGAATAGTCCTGAACGACAAAGCCGTTGTACCAATCGCCGCTCATCTTAATGGCGTATTGGTCGTTGCCGGAAGTCTTGTCGTGGTTGTAAAGATAATTGCTGCCGTTACCGAGCGCAAAATAAGTGCCGCCAAGCACAAAAGGCATACCGCTCTTGTAGCGCGTCTTGACGTAATAAGTAGTGCCGGCAGCAGGATTTGCTGCAACATCAGCAACCTCCGCAGCCAAGCCTTCATCGGTATAGAAGGTGGCTTCTACGTAATTCGGAATATTGGCAAGGTTTTCAATAGTTCCGCCAGTCGTTATCTCAACGGAATAGGCAGTTTCATTTAAGGGCGTGCCGGCAGCATCATAATATTTGTAGTTTACTTGGTCAGCCTTCGGTTCAATGATTTCGTAGATGCTGTAATAACTCGTATTGCTCCGATACTTATTTGAGGCTGCGTTTAAAAACGCAGAATACACACTTTCAACATTCAAGTTTTGCCCATCGAATTTTATTATAAAAGCAGATCTAGTAGTGTTATACTCACAAGTAAACGCTTTGGCATTTGCTTCTTCAACAGGGGAAGGACGATAAATTGAAGTTGAGCTAAATCCCCAATATGTATCATCATTATAATTCTTTATAACAATGGTACCACCCGATTGCTTCTCAAAAGTAAACAGATAAGGTTTACCAGCCCCTTCAACGTCTTTAATAATATTTGCAATATCCGATATGTAGCTTGACGAGCTAACGCCTAATGTGATATAAGGAATATTATTAGACTTATAACCACCATTAGCAAGAAAATAATTCTTCCTATTACTGGTTATATTATCAGAGTAACTCAATTGTAAGGCATACTTCGTTGTTCCGTCTGTCTTGATGACATCATCTGCCCCAAGCTGTTTGTAAGTAATGTCCGCAGCTGCGGCTTTATGATTTACCCCCCCCGTTATAACAAGAAGGCAAATCAATAAAAAAGATTTTAAGTTGAACATAAGCTTAAAGAATTAAATTGTTATTGATTTGGTAAATAATAAATTGGTTGTTCGATAGAGGAAGCCCGCCGGCTTCTTAAAATATGATTTTTAACGGCTGCAAAAGTAACAAAAAACCACCTTTTGAACACTATTTAGGCAGAAAATCAAGCTTTTGATGAGCATTTTTACCATATTCCTCATCATTTTGACAGCCACATATAGCAAATTCGTCAGTAAAAGCCATGTGCTATGACGCTACCTTTTCACCCGAAATGCGTTTTGCTTATAAGATATTTGGCGTAAGGATATTATTTTTCATAACTTTGCAGCGATTATCGACCAAAAGACATACAATATTAATATATATTATATATGGTGCTGTCCAAAAGGCGGGCAGAGGCCTGCCATAAATATCCTTTTCAATGAGAAACATTTTTATCCTTATCCTGTTTTGCCTGCTTTCCGTCCCTGCGGCAAAGGGGCAGAGCGAGCTTGTGGTGCAGTTTGCCGACGGCAGCACCACGGTCTACGCCCTCTCGCAGCAGCCCGTTGTGGCTTTCGAGGGCGCAAACCTCGTGATAACGGCGGGCGAGGCCGAAGCCACGTTCGCAAGGGCGGAGGTGGAGCAGTTCTTCTTCCGTCCCGTGGGCACCGGCATCGGCAAAGTTTCCTCCGGCGGCCTTGAACGCCGCGTGCGCTTCGCCGCCCCCGACCTCATCGCCGTTTCGGGCGTTGCCGAGAGCGACGCACTGCGCGTGGTGACCGTGGAAGGGCGCACGGCGGCGGCAGTTATCGACCGCGCGGCGGGCATTGCCAACATCTCCCTCGCGGGTTTGCCCACAGGCGTTTATATCCTGAAAATCAATCAAACCAACACAATAAAAATATTTAAGAAGTAAACAAGTTTATAAGTAAACGAGTAAACAAGAAAAAAAATGAAGCATTTTACCTCTTTCTTTCTCTCGCTCCTGATGCTGCTGCCGCTCTCGGCCGCCGCACAGGACACTGCGCTCCGAAAGGCTGCGCCGCAAAAGAACATCGCCGGCACGCTGGCTGTGGAAACGCCCCAAACGCTGGAACTCTCGTATGTGCCGGCGGCTTACTACACGCCCGACGAAACGCTGGCCGACTACTACTTCCTCGCTTCCTCCGTGCCCGCCACGGTGAAGAGCGGCGAAGTAAAGATGAGCCGCGAGGGCTGGCTGCTCTACGCCGACCTTTATGCCGAACCTACCGACCCGGCACGCCTTCCCGTGGGCACATACACTTCGGGCGACGGCACGGCTGCCATGACCTACGATGCCAGCTATTCTTACCTCGAATACCGCAACGCGGAAGGCAATATTGAAGCCACGTGTCCGCTCTCGGGCGATATCGCCGTGAGCAAGGACGACGAAGGACGCTACATCATCGCCACCAAGGCCGTCTACGCCGGCAAGACGTTCGACGTGCATTTCTTCGCCACGCTCTCCTTTGCCGACATTACCACCACGCCCGACAATCTGCCGCAAATAGCCCGCGACGTGCGCACCACCTTCACCGGCGCGCTCGGCATCTATATGGGCAACCTCTACCAGTCGAACACGGGCAACATGCTGCTCAACCTCTACGACGGCGCTTACGACACCGAAACGGGGGCGCAGAGCGGGCAGGGGCATTGCCTGCAGCTCTGTCTCTACAACAAACTCTTCGCCGACTCTAAGGAGGCCACCGTCGTGGCAGGCACGTACGTGATGGGCCGCAGCTTCAAGCGCGAAACATGGTATCCCGGCATCGAACTCGAATACAACGGCATGACGGGCATACTCGGCACGTTTGTGCAATACGTCGATGCCGAGGGCAACTATGCTTACAGCTACTGCGCCGACGGCAAGGTGGAAATTGCCGAAACCGACGGCAAGTACAGCATCACCGTGGACCTGATTACGAAAGACGGCTACGTGGTGACGGGTACGTTTGAGGGCAATATTCCCGTTATGGACCAGTCCGACGACCAGCCCGACGCGCACATCTCCACGCTTACGGAGGACTACGAGCTGACGCTCGGCCAAGTCGCCGTATCGCGCATTTGGCATCAGGACAATACTAACGGCTGCGGCCTCTTCCTTGCCGACATCGGTTCGCCTTCCGGGCGCGACCAGAGCATCGTGGACAATGGCGGCGACATCTTCCGCATCGCCTTCCTCACCGCCCCCGACTGCACGGAAGTGCCCGAGGGCGTGTACACCGTGATGCCCAACCGCGAGGCTTCTTCCTTCCAGCCCTATTGCCTCGACCGCGGCCACTTTGAAAACGGCGGCGACCTGACGGGTACGCGCTGGTTCCATTTCAAGGAAGGCTCTTATCTCGTGGCCGACGGCCTGGCTCCGGCTTACGACGGCACGGTGGCTTTCTCCCGCAACGCCGACAACACCGTGACCTACAACATCGACGTTATTGACGATGCCGGTTTCCGCATCACGGGCGTTTGGAGCGGTCCCATCGAGGAACTCGAAGAGGGCATCGCGAAGGTAACGCTGCCCGGCGCGGCCGTGAGCTTCATGGACAACGAAACGATCCGTATCAACGGCGCGGCAGCGACCGATGCCGTGCAGGTATTTGCCGCCGACGGCACGCTCATCGCCTCTGGCGCGGGTCTGCGCTCCGTGAGCCTGCAAGGCAGCCCCAAGGGCGTTTACCTCGTCAAGGTTGGCAAGGGCCAGACGATTAAGTTGTTGAAGAAATAATGAAACATATCATCCTTACCCTCCTGTTCTGCCTGCCGCTCGGCACATGGGCGCAGGAAATCATGACAGTTCACAAGGCGGACGGTTCGACGGTGGACTTCTACGTCGACGAGGTGCAGCGCGTCACGTTTGCCACGCGCGAACTGGTGAACCAGTACGACCTTGATGGCTCGCTCACCGACGTGACGGCCGTGCTCGAATGGCACGACGGCGACAGCCTTACGTATATGCTCAACGTCACGGGCGAGGGCACTCTCCAGCCCAGTGCTCCCGTTGCCGTGCGCATCGCCGCAGCCGATTTCGGCAAGCAGCTCGCGTATGAGGGCGGCGAAGCGGCCGCGCCTTTCAGCATCATCATAGGAGGCAGCCGCGCCGCGCTGCAAAATGCCGCCGTGAAAGTTGCGAAGGACAAGCTCGGCAAGACGCTCACGCTCACCATTGAAGCCAAGATGGCAGGCGGCGGCAGCCTTTACGCCATGTATCGCGGCAGTTTCTCGGTAGACTATGCAGCCAATCAGAGTTGCAGTTATCGCCCTGCGGAGGCTGCGGAGGAAATCAGCGGCACGATGTCGTCGCTCCTGCGCTGCGCCGCCGCCACGGGCACTTCCGTCAGCTTCGGCTTGGGCGATGCCTCGGCAGAAACGGCAGCCGGTATGCGCGCGGGCAGGTTTGGCGTGGTCTTCACGCTTTCCGCCAGCCGCGTCTACTCGGGCGAGATCGACTTGGCCGCCAATCCTTCGGCCTATCAGCTGAAAGTATACGACTACCTCCTGCGCACCACCACCGAAGCCGCCTCCTCCACCACGGGCACTATCAGTACGCTGCGGCTGGGAGACTATATATATATATACATCGACGTGACCCTCGAAGGCGGGCTGCACGTGGCGGCATCTTACAAGGGCGCGGCGACCGACGTGGAAAGCCTCGACGAGATGTGGCCGCAGGCAGGCGACACCAACAGCCTGCAAGTCATCGAAGCCGACGGCTCGACCGTGCGCACCGACGTGCCCGTTGTGGCCCTGCAACGCCGCGACGGCACGGACGGCATGACCTATTTCTATTTCATGAAAAATGAAACGGACGACCCCGATGACTATTACGTCACCCCTATGCTGAAAGTGCGCACCGACCTTATCGGCACGGGCGAAATCAGTCTTGCCGACACGGAGGCCAACACTTGGGCGGTGAAGTTCCAAGGTTTCCAGCTCTCGTCTGCCGACAACGAATACATGAACCGCATCGACAACGGCACGCTCTCTGTCACGCCCAACGCCGCAGGCGATGAAATCGAAGTAAGGCTGTTCCTGCGCAACAGCTACCGCACGCCGTGGGGCGGCGATACGCCTTCCGGCACAATGGATTACCTGAAACTCTATTGGAACGGCAATACCAGCACATATACAGGAAGCAAATAATCTAAAAAAACAATGAAAAAGACCATCATAACGCTGCTGCTCGGCATTACCGCCGGCACGGCATTGGCACAGAAACTCTCGCCTGCTACCGAAGTGCATCTGATGCAAAAGGAGCAGGCGAGGCAAAAGATAACCGCCGCCAACCCGCAGGTGCAGACGGCTACGGACGACACGGTGAAAGCCTTCCTGCGCATTTCGGGCGAAGAAGCCATCGGCCGCCTCGAAGCACTGGGCATTCGCCCCGTGCGCCTCACCGACGACGTGCTCACCGCCGCCATTCCCCTCGGCATGGTGCGCCAAGTGGCAGAAATCAGTGAAATCACGCGCATAGAAAAGGGCGACGACGTGCGCCCGCTCATGAACGAGGCGCGCCGCAAGACGGGCGTTTCTCAGGTCCACAAGACCACCGACCCAGTGCTGCCGCAGCAGTATCTCGGCAAAGACGTGGTGGTGGGCATCGTGGACAACGGCTTTGAGTACGGCCACGCCGCTTTCTACGGCATCGGCGGTTCGCCCTACCGCGTGAAGCGCGTTTGGGACCAGTCGTTCAACTCCGGGCGCGGCCCCGCCGCTTTCGGCTACGGCACGGAATACGTGACGCAGGAGGAAATCCTCAGCGCACGCTACGACATGACCGCTTCCTACCACGGCATGCACGTGGCAGGCATTGCCGCCGGCGGCGACAACGGCGCAGTTTACTATGGCGTTGCCCCGGGCAGCGACATCGTGCTCGTCTCGTATGCCAGCTCCGCCACCGATGTGGCCAACGGCGTGCGCTACATCATGGACTACGCCAAGTCGGTGGGCAAGCCCTGCGTCATCAACATGAGCGTGGGCATACACAACGGACCGCACGACGGCACATCGCTCACCGACAAGGTTTTTGAATCGCTCTCCGGCGCAGGCAACATCATCGTCGGCGCAGTGGGCAACGAGGGTGAGACCGCCCTGCATGCCTCCAAGCAGTTTGCCGAGAACGACACGGTGCTCAAAACCTTCATCACGCTCAACTCCGCCAAGGCCGCCCTCGTAGACGCGTGGGGCGACGTAGGGGCCGACTTCCGCGTGGTAGGGCTTGTGGTGGACGAGCTGAAAGGCAAAATCCTTGCCCACACCGACACAGTAAGCACCAAGGAACTCACGACCAAGAACTTCAAGTTCACCATGGCGGAGTGCGGCATGGACGCCACCGTCACCATATCCTGTCAGCGCGGCGAATACAACAACCGCCCGAACGCCTACATCGGCTTCACCGTGACCGGTCTCGGCACCAACCGACGCATGGGCTTGGCCATTATTGGCAAGAGCGGCGAGAAGGTAGACCTTTGGAACGCCTCCTACACCGAGTTCAGCGCAGCCGGTAAGGCAGGCTGGACGGAAGGCGACACGCATTCCACCTGCTCCGAACTGGGCGGCACGGGACGCGGCATCATCTCCGTGGGTTGCTGGCAGACGAAAAACGAATACACCACGCTCAGCGGCGTGCCCATGGAGCTGAACCTCGGCACGGAGAACGGTTCGGTAAGTTCGTTCAGCAGCCAGGGCCCCACGCTCGACGGGCGCATGAAACCCGAAATCGTGGCACCGGGCATGTGCATCGTTTCGGCCATCTCCTCTTACTATGACTACTTCGAAGCCGCTGAGTGCGCCGGCCGCTCCAAAAAGGGCGACAACTATTATTACTATGCCGCCAACGGCGGTACTTCGATGGCCGCGCCGTTCATCACGGGCACCATCGCCCTCTGGCTCGAAGCCAATCCGCAACTCTCGCCCGAGGATATCCGCGGCATCTTCTCCCGCACCGCCCAAAACGATGAGTTTACGGCGGCCGCCAAGCCCGGCGGAGCAGGCTACGGCAAGATTGACGCCTATGCCGGTCTCGTAGACATTCTCGGCCTCACGGGCATCAATAGCCCCGTGCTCACCGACCGCGCCGCCGACGGTTCTACTGCCCGCTACGCTGAAATCACCGCCGACCGCCGCAGCCGCACCGTGAGCCTGCGCTTCAACGCCACGCCCTGCGACGCGCCGCTTTGCGTGAAGGCTTATACGGCCGACGGCCGCGAAATCCTGCGCCAGCCGCTCGGCATCTGCGCCACGGGCAGCCGACGCACGCTCAACCTGCCCGCAGCCTCCGGCATCTATATCATTCAGATTGCAACCGAAACCGGAAGTGCTGGCACGCAGCAGGCAAAGATTGCAATGTAGGGGGCTGTGTCAAAATGTGCATGTAGCCCTGAAAGGGCTTTATAACAAAGCACAGGGGCTTGCCCCTGTGGGAAGATGATAGAATACGATTGCCCC
>JBJEAH010000018.1:0-3480 GCA_051868815.1 Alloprevotella sp. | reverse complement strand
ACAAACTTTCTAACATGTGTTACAAACTTTGTAACACGTATTACAAACTTTGTAACAAGCGTTACAAACTTTGTAACAAAAAATTTCAAGGGGAAAATGAAAATTTTCAGGCAGAAAATGAAAAAGGTATTAGCAGAAAGAAAAAAATGTATTAGCAAAAATTTTACGCTCTTCACAGACAATCGCGGTACTAATAGCAGAAAATTCGGTAAAACAGGGACGAAAATTCGGTTTGTACCGAAATTCTTTTGCGAAAAAAGGTGCAAATCATAACTTTGCAGTATGAAAGTAGCATTTTCCACTTGCAAGAGCCGTGCGCTCTGCTTCCTATATATATTATTATATGTATGGTGGTGCTCCGCATCCCATGTCTCCGCACAGACGCCCGGCGATACAATTATCTTCCCCGCAGCAGCTGATTCCTCTGTCCTTGCCGTTAATGATTCCGCGCAGCTATCGCAGTCTAAATCGCTGTGGAGGAAGCTTGTGAACTATTTCAAAAACTCCGACAAGCGCGACGACAGCAAGAATTTCGATTTCGGTTTCCTTCCGGGCCCTCACTATTCTTCCACCGTCGGTTTAGGTCTCGGCCTGGTAGCCACGGCGACTTACAGTGCCGACTTTGCCGACAAATCGCTGCCGCGCTCCAACGCCGCGCTCTACGGCGACATGACCACTGAAGGCTTTTTCCTCATCGGCATCAAGGGCTTGCACATCTTTCCCCGCGAGCGGTACAAGCTGGAATACCGGCTCAACCTCTCTACCTTCCTCACGGACTACTACGGAATGGGCTACGCGCTCAACAACGAGGACTCCAACAAGGCAAGTTTCCGCCGCAACCGCGTGGAAGCCATTGCCCGTTTCCTCTTCCGCCTCGCGCCTAACACGTACCTCGGCCCTACCTTTTCCTATCGCTTTATCCAAGCCGCAGAAATCAAGGAAAAAGACCTGCCGCTCTTTGAAAATCAGCGCAAGAACCTGCATGCCACCTCGCCGGGCGTAACATTCCTTTACGACTCGCGCGACTTTATCCAAAACGCAAGCAAAGGAGCGTACTTCCAAGTGAACCAATCGTTTACGCCGCGATTTATGGGCAACAATTATTGCTTCTCGTCTACGGAGGTCACGCTGAGCGGTTACCAAAAGGTGTGGCGCGGCGGCATACTCGCGGGAGAGTACCACTCGCTCTTCAACTTCGGCCACACGCCTTGGGGATTAATGGCGGAGGTAGGCGACAACAACCGCATGCGCGGCTACTACGAGGGCCGCTACCGCGACCAAAACCTTATAGAGGCACAGATAGAACTGCGGCAAAACATCCACAAGCGCCACGGCATGGTGGTATGGATTGGTGCAGCGCAGATATTCGACCAGATGAAGGACATGCGCTTCCGCCAAACGCTCCCCAACGGCGGCATCGGCTACCGCTGGGCATTCAAAAAGGGCATCAACGTGCGTCTCGACTACGGCCTCTCCAAGAATGGCGGCGGTTTCATCTTCAGCCTCAACGAAGCTTTTTGAGAATGATGATATAGAAACCAATTGTTGGTTGATCTGATAAAGAGGATTAAGTATTATCTGCCTGGAAGGCAGTACAGAGCGAAGCGATGGTAACCGGGGACGAAGTCCTCGGAAAAGACTATTGCAAAAGTTCTGCCTGGAAGGCAGTACGCCTGCGGTAATGCCACATGTCCTATGGCGTAGTGCCTTCCAGGCACATCGTCCTCCCTCACTGATCCGGGCACTTCGTACCCGGTTACTATCGCTACGCTCTGTAGTGCCTTCCAGGCACTTAACACATAATATTATTTTGCACCATTTCTTTGCCCCTATCGCCACTCTAAAATCTCTATAAAAATGACATTCAAGAAAAAACTGATTTCTGCGGCCCTCTTCCTCGCCGCAACCTCTGCCAACGCCCTACCCTACGCGCCGGAATTTCTGCAAGACGAACAGACCGACGGCGGCAAACTCGAATACATCAACTTCGGCAACTTCGACCGCTGGCTGATACGCAACGTAAAGGAAAGCGGCATCATCGGCGGCAAGACCAAGACGCTCTACTGCATCGCCCCCAACGGCACCATCACCAGCACAGACCCCTACAAAGGTTCGGGCGGCTCGCCCTGGGCCACGTCGAACGTAATGGCGCGGGTGTCGGGCATCACGAAGACCAACGTCAGCGTATACCGCGAGGAACGCCCGGGCCACGGCTACTGCGCCAAGCTCTACACGCACCTCGAAGAGTGCAAGGTGCTCAGTATCGTGAACATCAAGGTGCTCGCCGCCGGCTCCATCTATCTCGGACAGACACAGGAACCGATTACCGGCACGAAAAACCCCATGGCCAAGCTCAACGCCGGCATCAAGTTCAACCGCCGCCCCAAAGCCCTCGTCTTCGACTACAAAGTGAAGCTCTCCGGCCAGCCCAACCGCGTGAAGCAGACGGGGTTCGGCAAGGTGAAAACCATTGAGGGCATGGACATGCCCGACTGCATACTCTACCTGCAAAAGCGCTGGGAGGACGCGCAGGGCAACATCTACGCCAAGCGCGTGGGCACAATGGTGAAACGCTTCAACAAGAATACCGACTGGGTGAACAACGCCCGCTTCGAAATCCACTACGGCGACATCACCAAGGAAAAGTTCTACAACGAGAGCATGGCGCTCACCACGGGCGATGTCATCAAGTACGCAAAAAATTCCAAGGGCAAAATGGTACAGGTTCAGGAGGTTGGCTGGGGCGATGCCAACGACACGCCTACGCACATCGTGCTCCAATTCGACTCGAGCCACGGCGGCGCGTACATCGGCAGCGTTGGCAACACGCTTTGGGTAGACAACGTGCGCCTCGCGTACTAAAAAATCCACTTTCTTATAGGACACTTGCACTTTTTTTGCTAAAACCTTAATCTTTTTTTCAAAAAACTCGTAAATTTGCTGCTCCATTCATATATAATATTGTATATGAAGGGAGCAGTGCCCGTTTTAATAGAACTGAGCCATTGCCCTGAAAGGGCTTGATAATATAGCACAGGGGCAAGCCCCTGTGTAACTGCAAATGGTCTGGATTGCCCCTGTAAGGGGCTAATAATTAAAAGGTTTATATCCGAAGTATATAATTATAAGCCCCTTACAGGGGCAATCGGACTACTAAACCCATACGTAGGGGCAAGCCCCTACGCTAATTTATTTGCCCCTTACAGGGGCTACGGTCTCATTGTTTTTCCTTTCGGCGCAACGGGCGGGCGTTTTGCAAATGGCGTGCTAACGAGCGCAATTGAGCTCGCTCAAATTGCCGAGTGCAGCCGACATTATTCAAAACGCCCCTACTTCTCTCGCCGCACATTCTTTTGAAACATCTTTTTTAATTCACTTTTTTATTAACCAAATCAGTTTACGTTATGAGTAAGATTTACAAATTCTTCTCTTTCCTCCTGGTTGCCTGCCTTGCAACCGTGGGAGCGTGGGCACAAACGC
>JBJEAH010000017.1:0-3517 GCA_051868815.1 Alloprevotella sp. | reverse complement strand
CTTATAAGAAACTAAACTTTTTTCAAATTAAGGAGGGTACACAATATTATATATACGCGCGCGTATAGTTATATAGAGATAGAGAGCAGGAAGAAGGACGCGATTTACCGAATGGTCTCAGAGGGAAACGGGCGAGGGGCGGTTTCTCTGGTGCAAATAACTCAAAAATGCTCACGGTATAGTCAAAAGCTCTGTTAAGCGTGAAAGGTATTCTGTTAAAAGACGGCAAAGGGTACGCATTTTCTTAGGAGGAAAGGGGCAAATAAAGGCAAGAAAGACTACTTTTGCCCTCGGAAAAGAGCAAACGGCACGAAAGTTGCCATAAATAATGACGAAAACTTACATATTATTCGCTATGTTCAAACAAATTTTCACTGTAATGGCTTTGGTTGCCTCAATGTCGCTGGCAACCACCAAAGCCGCCCCTGCGCTGCCCAGTTCGCAGCCTATAGACCTAACTGTAGCCGCCGAGAAAGCTGTGAACTCTGTGGTTTATATTAAGGTGACCACCAACGGCAAGACGCAAACGGTGCAGTATTTCGACCCGTTTGAAGATTTCTTCGGCGATTTCTTCGGACGCGGGCAAGGCAACGGCGGCAACCGCAACCAGCAACGTCAAATCGAAACGCCCAAGCGCACTGGTGCCGGTTCGGGCGTTATTCTAACGGCCGACGGCTATATCGTTACGAACAACCACGTTGTGCAGGAGGCCGACGAACTGCTCGTGAAACTTAACGACAACCGCGAATTCAAGGGCCGCATCATCGGCACAGACAAGACTACCGACCTCGCACTTATCAAGATTGAGGCAGAAAACTTGCCCGCCATCACTGTGGGCAACTCCGAAAACCTCAAGCTCGGCGAATGGGTGCTGGCCATCGGCAATCCTTTCAGCCTCACCTCCACCGTCACGGCCGGCATTGTCAGCGCAAAGGCGCGTTCATTGGGCGCAACTGGCGGCATCGAAAGCTTTATCCAAACGGACGCAGCCATCAACCCCGGCAACTCGGGCGGCGCGTTGGTAAACACGAACGGCGAACTTGTGGGCATCAATGCCATGATTTACTCTCAGACAGGTTCTTACGCCGGCTACGGCTTTGCCATTCCCACTACGATTATGAATAAGGTTGTAGACGACCTCAAGAACTTCGGTACCGTTCAGCGCGCCCTGCTCGGCATCACCGCTACGGACGTAAGCACAAAGATTGACATGGAGAAAGAAAAGGGCAAAGACGTTGACTACGGCACGGTAACGGGCATTTACGTTAACGAAGTTACCGCCGACGGCGCAGCAGCAGAGGCTGGTTTGCAAGAGGGCGACGTGATTATTGAACTTGACGGCAAGAAGATTGACAAGTTCGGCGAATTGCAGGAAGCCCTTGTGGCACACCGTCCGGGCGACCAGGTCAAGGTGACCTACCTGCGCAACAAGTCGAAACGCACCGCCACCGTAACGCTGCGCAATATCCAAGGCACTACCACGACCGTCCAAAACCTTGACACCGACGAACTCGGCGTAGCCCTGCGCCCGCTCACCGACGCGGAGAAGAAAGAACTCAGCCTCTCCCACGGTCTCATGATTACCGCCGTGCGCGACGGCCTTATGAAGAAGCAAGGCGTTACGAAGGGCATCATTCTGATGCAGGTAAACGACGTAAAACTCAACACCGTGCAGGACTTTGAGAATGCCGTCAAGGCCGCCAACCTCTCCACAGAGCGCGTGCTTTGGATCCGCGCCAAGACACAGAGCGGCCTGAACCGTTCGTACAACATCGAGCTTTCCGAACCGAAAGCCAAGGAGACGGAGAAGTCTCAAAAGAAATAAACCGCCTCTCCCCTACTCTACCCTTTCTTAATAAGAAGACTACAAAAAAGACTCTTCCCCAGCAACGCGTTCGTTGCCGGGGAAGAGTTTTTAGTTTTAGATAAAATGCTATTTCAGCACCTTTTTGCCGCCGTCAATATACACGCCGCGACCGGCAGGTTCGTTGATACGGCGACCGTTGAGGTCGTAAAGCGCACCCTCCGGCACTTGGTTCGTCACAGTTCTGATGCGTGAGATAACGCCGCCGGTTACGGTGAACACACAAGAAACGTCTTCGCCGATGCGCGAGGACACATAAGTGTCGCCTTGCTTCATGTTGAACACCAAGCCCTTTGACGGCATCTTCACCACGTAGTCGCCGTTTTCCATAGTCGGCTCTGCGATTAGTCCGATTGTCCAAAGGGCATCCAGTGGGTTGCCCTCGGCATCATCGGTATAAAGGTCTTGGTTGGTGCTTGAGGTGCAAGCCACTTTCAGTAGCGTGTCGGTCGGCATGTTGCAGGCTATGGTGTGCGTGGCAGTGGCGCGTTCGCTCAATTCGATGTCATCGAGCAGGTCGCGCCCCTGCTGCACCTTGTTCACATGAATGCCTTTCGGCACGATCAGGCTCATATTGAAGGAAGTGTATCCTTGTGCGCCGTCGTTCTCATAGAGCGTGAGGTATGCCACGCTCGTGCTGTCGGCCGTGAGCGTCACGTTGCTGTCGAGCCACACGCGCAGCGTTTCCGATTGCGCCTGTGCCCTCACCGAAGTGAGGAGCAGCAGGCTAAGGAAAAACATTTTTATTTTCATGGCTGTAATGTTTGTTTAGGTTTCACACGTCTGCGCGGCAGCGCATTTGTTTCAGGCGCAATGCCTTGGGCATCGAGGAACATCTGCGTGATTTGCGTGGCATCGAGCGTATCTATCACGCCGTCGCCGTTCACATCGGCCGCCATGGCTATGATGTACGCTTGCTTGCCCAGGTAATAGGCCGTAGTCAGGCTGGCGTCAAGCGTATTCACTTCGCCGTCGCCGTTCACGTCGCCCATTTCCACATCGGCAAACGACCCTTCACGCGCCAGCGGCTTCTGTTCCACATTGCCCGCCGAGTCAACGGCAAGTACGCAGAAACCGTAGTCAATGCTTTTATAGAAACGGAAGTCAATGTTGCAGGAATCTGCTGCTGTTTCGGCAACTTTCTCCCACGGCGTATTGCCGCTACCATATTGGGCATAAACTTCATATTTCCAAACGCCCGAGCGAGAATCGCGTCCTTCGTAGCTTATAGTCAAAGTTGTGTCATTCTTTTGAGTCACATCTAAGACACGACTTTCGGGACATACGGCATCAACCGTATTTATCCAGACAGGTGTCATAATCGGTTCGTTGCTGTCGAAAACAATAGAAGCCTTATTGGGTATTTCCGTGCCGTCTGTAAACTTTTGCCTCAAAGCGACATCAAACGTCACTTCACCTATGCCGCTTTCACCGTCATAATTCACAGGCAAGAAACCTTGCATCACGTCGTCCGTAGGCTCCATTGTCATTGGGTCGAGAGAGGTAAAACGCCAAGTAGCAATACCTTTCTGCTTGTCGTAAAGACCTTCTACCTGTACTATCACATTGATTTGCGGTCGCATATCAACCGTTTTAACGAATTGCGGCGTACCTTCAAGGTATTCTGTCTTATCTCCAATCTTGAAGCCGGTC
>JBJEAH010000016.1:0-18272 GCA_051868815.1 Alloprevotella sp. | reverse complement strand
GGCAGTACGGAGCGAAGCGACGATAACCGGGGACGAAGTCCTCGGAGGAGTCTATCGCTATAGTCCTGCCTGGAAGGCAGTACGCCTGTGGAAATGTATAAAATACCTATCCTATGGCGTAGTGCCTTCCAGGCACGTCGTCCTTGTCACGCCTTTCCGAGGACTTCGTCCCCGGTTATCGTCGCTACGCTCCGTAGTGCCTTCCAGGCACTTAACACCTAATATTACCAACACTATATATATGTATTGTCTGCATCGCAGAAAAGCAAAGTCAGGTGCAAAACATTGCGCAGGTGCTCGGGGCAGATAATTATCATACTTAAAAGTTTGCGTAATTGAAGCAATCTTTATATCTTTGCACCACAAGAACCCGCCAAGCCTCTTGACAATGCTTAAATCGGCGGGTCGTTTTTTGTTTATAGGCTATGGCGAATTATACTAAGAAATATTCTGAACCTTCAGTTCTCGTTGCTTTATTAAAGAATAGAGGTTTGTCCATTTATCACGAAGCCAAAGCGCAACAATACCTGAAGCGTATTGGTTATTATAGATTGTCTGCATACTTTTACCCTTTGCTGTCAATGCCAAAGGAAGCCCATCAATTCAAGGCTGGTAGTACATTCCTTCAGGCTTTGGATATGTATCGCTTCGACCGTCAACTTCGTCTACTTATCTTCTATCAGATTGAAAAAATTGAAATTGCTGTGCGTTCGGCAATGGTTAATGTTATGAGCAAAGAAACTGGAGATCCCTTTTGGATAACAAACCCAGTCCATTTTGCAAACGCCGCAAAGTTCAATAGTTCCATGCAAAAGATCCAGCAAGAATATAGCAAATCTCGTGAGGATTTCATTGAACATTTCCGCAATACGTACAATAACCCATTTCCCCCATCCTGGATGCTTGCAGAAATTCTTCCGCTTGGTGTACTGACTCGAATCTTTGAAAATATCAAAATCAATCAATATCGTAAGAAGATTGCAAAGGAGTTTGACCTTAACATTCCTGTCTTTACATCATGGATGACTATTATAACTGTAACTCGCAACAATTGCTGCCATCATGCACGTATATGGAATCGCGTATTTACTTTGCGTGCACTTCTCCTCTCGCATTATACGCGTCCATGGATTTCTTCCACCGTGCAACAAGGAAGAATATTCTACACGCTTTGCATCATTAAGTATCTCATGGATGCAATCGTACCTTCTAATGATATGACTTCGAAACTTCGTTGGTTGTTCATCCAATATCCAAACATAGACTTACGAGCCATGGGATTTCCTCAAAATTGGGAAATGGAACCAATCTGGCAATAAGATCCATCTCCTATATATCCTCCAATATGTTTTTATGTCGCGTACAACAAAGGTGACGTGACCATTAACTCACAATATATATATATATGATTGTCTGCATCGCAGAAAAGCAAAGTCAGGTGCAAAACATTGCGCAGGTGCTCGGGGCCACCGAGCCGAAGCAGGGTTACTATGAGGGCAATGGCTATCAGGTGACCTGGGCTATGGGACATTTCTGCGAGTTGAAATATCCCGAGGACTACTCGCCGGCATGGAAGCACTGGTCGCTCGGGCAACTGCCCATGGTGCCCGAACGCTTCGGCATACGCCTTATTGACAGCGCATCGAAGCAGCGGCAGTTCGGCGTTATCAAGCAACTCATCGACCGCGCCGACAGCATCATCAACTGCGGCGATGCCGGCCAGGAGGGCGAACTCATACAGCGCTGGATCATGCAAAAGGCGGGCGCAAAGTGTCCCGTGCAAAGGCTTTGGGTGTCGTCGCTCACGGAGGAGGCCATCGCCGAGGGATTCAAGCATCTGCTGCCGCAAGAGGAAAAGCAGTCGCTCTACGAAGCCGGTCTCTGCCGCGCCATCGGCGACTGGCTCTTAGGCATGAACGCCACGCGCCTCTATACATTAAAATACGGCGGCTACCGCCGGCAAGGGCAGCAGCCGCTCTCGATTGGCCGAGTGCAAACGCCCACGCTCGCGCTCATCGTGAACCGCCAACAGGAGATTGAGAATTTCAAACCCGAGGATTACTGGGTGCTCGCCACGACTTACCGCGACACGCTCTTTACCGCCGTGCTCGACGACGAGGAAGAAGAAGCCGCCGCGCCGGGCGACAAAAAGGGCACGCTGCGCCGAGGCTTCAAGACGGAGGAAGAAGGACGCGCCGCACTGGCAAAAATCGAGGGAACGCCGTTCACCGTGACCTCCGTGACCAAGAAAAACGGCACGGAAGCACCGCCGCGCCTCTTCGACCTCACGGGGCTGCAAGTGGAATGCAACAAGAAGTTCGGCTATTCGGCAGAGCAGACGCTGCAAATCATACAAGGCCTCTACGAGCGCAAGCTCACTACTTATCCGCGCGTGGATACCACGTATCTCACCGACGATATTTATCCTAAATGTAAAGGTATTCTCAACGGCATCGCGCCTGTCTACGGCAGCCTGCTCACGCCCTTGCGCGGCGCACCGCTGCGCAAAAGCAAAAAGGTGTTCGACAATTCCAAAGTGACCGACCACCACGCCATTATCCCCACGGGCGTGCCGGCAAACGCGCTGACGGACGTGGAGCGCAACGTGTACGACCTGATTTGCCGCCGTTTTATCCAAAACTTCTATCCCGATTGCAAATTCTCCACCACGACCGTCACGGGCGAGGCCGCCGGCGTGAACTTCCGCGCCTCGGGCAAGCAAATCCTCGAAGCGGGCTGGCGCGACGTGCCTGCCTCCGGCGCGGCAGGCGTGCCGGCAAACGAGCCGGACGATGAGGCAGCCGCCAAAACTTCCACCGCCGAAAACGCCGAGGAGCGCACGCTTCCCGCTTTCACGAAAGGGGAAAGCGGCCCGCACAAACCGGGACTTACCAAGAAGACCACGCAGCCGCCCAAGCCCTACACGGAAGCCACTTTGCTCCGCGCTATGGAAACGGCGGGCAAGATGGTGGACGACGAAAGTCTGCGCGAGGCATTGAAGCAGAACGGCATCGGCCGCCCCTCCACCCGCGCCGCCATTATCGAGACGCTCTTCAAGCGGCAGTATATCCGCAAGCAGCGCAAGTCGCTCATCGCCACGCCGACGGGCGTAGAGCTGATTGGGCTGATTAAGGAGGATTTGCTCAAAAGCGTGGAACTGACCGGCATTTGGGAGCACCGGCTGCGCCTCATAGAGCAGCGGGAGTACAGCCCGGCGCAGTTTATCGGCGAACTGAAGCAAATGGTCTCGGACATCGTGCTGCAAGTGCTTTCTGACAATTCCAACCGCCGCGTCACCATCGAGCCGCTCTCCCCCGCCCCATCGCCAGCCGCCGCCAACGAAAAAGAAGCGCCGAAGCAGCGCAAGCGCGTGATTCGCGCCGGCAGCATCTGTCCGCAGTGCGGTATCGGCAAAGTCATCAAAGGCAAAACCGCCTATGGCTGCTCGCGCTGGAAAGAAGGCTGCGACTGGCGCAAGCCGTTTAAGCAATAATTTAGTAAACTCAAGTAGGGGCGTTTTGCAAATGGCGTGCAAACGAGCGCAATTGAGCTTGCTCAAATTGCCGAGTGCAGCCGACATTATTCAAAACGCCCGCCGTGTGCGCCGAATGGCCAAATTCAATGAGTCAACTATTTTTCGGGCGTTTTGCAAAACGCCCCTACTCTTAAGACATGAGCCACCAACCATCATGAAGCAAAACTCCCCCAAAGCGTGGATACTGGCCGCCCGTCCCAAAACACTTTCGGCGGCCCTCATTCCCGTGGTCCTGGCATCGGCACTGGCTGCCTCGCAAGGCAAGTTCTGCCTCACGCCCGCCGTGCTGTGCGTGCTCTTCGCCATCTTCATGCAAATAGCCGCCAATTTCATCAACGACCTTTTTGATTTTCTCAAAAAAACAGACCGCGACGACCGCCTCGGTCCTGAAAGGGCTTGCCAGCAGGGTTGGATTACGCCCCGCGCCATGCGCTGGGGCATTGCCGCCACTCTGGCCATAGCCTGCGCCGCCGGTCTGTGCCTCCTGCCCTACGGCGGCTGGATGCTCGTGGGCATCGGCGCGGCGTGCGTCGTGTTTGCCTTTCTCTACACCACCCTGTTGAGCTATTGCGGCTTCGGCGACGTGCTGGTGTGGGTATTCTTCGGTTTCGTGCCCGTTGCCGGCACTTACTATGTAGAGGCGGGCAGCTTCTGCCGCGAGGTGTGGCTGCTCTCCGCCGCCTGCGGACTGCTGATTGACACGCTGCTCGTGCTCAACAACTACCGCGACCGCGAGCAAGACCGCCTTTCGGGCAAGCGCACGCTGGTGGTGGTGCTGGGCGAGCGGTTCGGCAGCCTGTTCTACCTGCTGCAAGGCGTGGCGGCCTACGTGCTCGTGGCGTTCATGTCGTTGGAAGGCAACCTTTGGCTGGCCATTCTGCCCATGCTCTACCTCCTGCCGCATTATCTCACATGGCGCAAGATGACGCAAATCCGCGAAGGCCGCGCCCTCAACCGTATCCTTGGCTTCACCTCGCGCAACATGCTCACCTTCGCCCTCCTCACCGCCGTGGCATTGCTGACGCAATAGAGGGGAAAAGCCGCAAATCGCAAGTTTCTACTATAAAAATTGAGGGAACGGCGGCAAAAGCGTTGCTCAATTACTTAATTATTGTTAGTTTTGCAGCGAATTAAAGCAGAAAGACCGATTTCGCACCCTTTTTCTCTGAAATCGGCAATATTATTTTAAAGAAATTATGGACGATTATCACGCGGAAACTACGGCACAGTGCTGACAGCGGGTTTGCTCTTGCATCAACGGCAAAGCCCACGCCTTGGCTGTTGCCGTATGCAAAAGAAACAACGTACTACTATGCGAACCTACTGGAACACAAGCCACACTCTGCGTAACCTCGACGAATGGGCACCCGACTGCTGGACGCAGGTAACTTGCCCCACGCCCGACGACGAGGATTTTCTCTTCAACAAGCTCCACGTACCCGATTACTTCCTCGACGACATTCGAGATAAGGACGAACGCTCGCGTTATGAATACGACGAGGGCTGGACGCTCATTATCTTGCGCATACCCTACGTCAAGGAAGTGGCCAGCCGTACGCCGCACACTACTATCCCCCTCGGCATTATCCTCAACAAGGGCATTTGCATCACGGTGTGCAACTATGAAACGAACATGATGATCGACTTCGTGTCGTACCAGCAGAAGCGCAACCGGGGATTCACCGATTCCGTGGACCTCGTATTCCGCCTGTTCTACTCCGCCGCCGTGTGGTATTTGAAGAGACTGAAGCAAATCAACGTCCTCCTCGAAGAAGCCAAGCGCAACCTCGACCGCCGCATTGACAACGAGGACCTCATCGGCCTTTCGCGCCTGCAAGACAGCCTGACATATTTCATCACTTCAATCCGCGGCAACGAAACGCTGCTTTCCAAACTGAAATTCAAGCTGCCCGTCGACGAACTCGACGCTGACCTGATTGAAGACGTGACGATCGAAATGAACCAGGCGCGCGAAACGACCAACATCTACACGAACATTCTCGACTCCACGATGGAGACCTACGCCAGCATCATCAACAACAACATGGCAAGCGTGATGAAGCAGATGACCTCCGTTTCGATTATCCTCATGTTCCCCACACTCATCGCCAGCATCTTCGGCATGAACCTGCTCTCGGGCATGGAGGACACGTGGTGGGGCTTCCCCTTGGTCATCGTGCTTTCCTTCTCCGTTACAGGCATCTTCTATTGGCTTTTCCGCCGCAAAACGTGGATTTAAAGCGACCTAAGCCGCGCAGAAAGGCAAAAAACGCGGGCAAAGTTTTGTCAGAACGTGAAAAATCCTTTTATTTGCACTCTCTTATATAATAATATGTATGATATTTCCTTGCTGCTGTCAGCGTTGAATTGCAAGAGGCAGGGAAATAAGAACTCTTTTTAATCTCTTACGTTATTTTCCACAACATCATGGAAGAAATCAAGAACACGGAAGCCGAAGTTCTCAGTGAAGAACTTTGCGAAGAAACGGGCAACAATCCCACAGTAGAAACCGCTGAACAGGCCGAAGCGCCCGCTCCTGCCGAAGAACAGGCACCGGCTGACGAAAACGCCGAAACCGCCAAGCGCCAGGCGTTTGCCTCGAAGCAGGAAGTCATCGACAAGCTTAAGGAACTCGCCGAAAGCAGCGAGAGCGTGGACCGCGCCGAACTGGAACACCTCAAAGTGGTGTATTACCGCCTGCAAGCACAGAAGACGGCGGCCGACCGCGAGGCTTTCATCGCCGGCGGCGGGGCAGCAGAGGACTTCATGCCCGAGCCCGACACGGAAGAAGAGGCTTTCAAGGAACAATATAACCTGCTGCGCCAAAAGCGTGCCGAAGCCTTTGCACAGGCCGAGCAGGAAAAGCAGCAGAACCTCGAGCGCAAGCTCGCCATTATAGAGCGCTTCAAGCAACTCGCCGCCTCGCCCGAAGAGGCCGACAAGGGCTACGACGAAGCCAAACAGTTGCAGGCAGAATGGAACGAGCTGAAACTCGTGCCCGCAGAGAAGGCCACGGAACTTTGGAAGAACTTTCAGCTTTACACGGAGCAATATTACGACCAGCTGCGCCTCAACCACGAGTTCCGCGCCTACGATTTCAAGAAAAACCTCGAAATCAAGACGCGCCTTTGCGAGAGCGCGGAGAAACTGGCCGAGGTGGCCGACCCCGTTTCTGCTTTCCACCAGTTGCAGACGCTGCATCAGGAATTCCGCGAAACGGGCCCCGTGGCCAAAGAACTGCGCGAAGAGATCTGGAACCGCTTTAAGGAGGCTTCCACCGTGGTGAACAAGCGCCACCAAGCCTATTTTGAGGAACTCAAAGCCCGCGAAGAAGAAAACCTCCGCCTCAAGACGGAAATCTGCGAGCAGCTCGAAGCCATCGACCTCGCCGCGCTCACCAACTTTGCCGCTTGGGACGAGCAGACAAAGGCAGTGCTCGAAGCACAGGCCCGCTGGAAGACCATCGGCTACACCACCAAGAAGAGCAACACCGCTATCTTCGAGCGCTACCGCGCCGCCTGCGACAAGTTTTTCCAGGCCAAGACTGAATATTTCCGCAACACGCGCGACACGCTCTCTGCCAACCTTGCCGCCAAGACGGCACTTGCAGAAGGCGCCGAAGCACTTGCCGAAAGCACCGAATGGGCTGCCACGACCAACAAACTGATTGAGTTGCAGCGTCAGTGGAAAACCATCGGCCCCGCGCCGCACAAGGCTTCCGAAGCCGTTTGGAAACGCTTCAACGAGGCTTGCAACAAGTTCTTCAACCGCAAGAACGAGCAGACGAAAGGCCAGCGCGAGGAAGAGGAAGCCAACCTCGAAGCCAAGAACGCCGTCATCGCGCAGCTCGAAGCTCTTGCCGAGTCGCCCGAAGCCGCCAATGCGCAGGCCGTGCGCGACTTGCAGGACAAATGGAACGAGATTGGGCACGTGCCTTTCCGCAAGAAGGACAAAGTCTACAAGCGTTACCGCGAAGTGCTCGACAAACTATATAAAGACTTGCACCTGTCTGCCGGCCGCCGCCGTCTCGAAAGTTTCCGCAAGGGCATGGAAGAAAAGGGAGGCTCTGAACTCACGCGCGAGCTCAGCCGCCTGCAAACGGCACTCGAAGCAAAGCGCAACGAGATTAAGAACTACGAAACGAACCTTTCTTTCTTCAACTCCAAGTCGAAGACGGGCAATAGCCTCGTGCAGGAAGTGACGCGCAAGGTGGAACGCCTCAAAGAAGACCTCCAGCTTCTGCAAGAAAAGATTAAGGCCGTGCGCGAGCAAATCAAGGCCGAGGAAGCATAAGGATACAATATTATATATATACGCGCGACGCGGGTGTGCCAATCAAGGTTGGCGCACCCGCGTCGTTTTTTTATTTTGAGGCGGTGGCGGTGGCGTAATTGCAGTCTGCCGAGCTGGGGCGGGCTGTAAGCCCAGTTGTTGCCCATAGCCCAGGGCAACGCCCTGGGTGGACGTACGCAGCGATTAATACATTCGGCATTTTTGCGTCGACGCAAAAATGCCACGCGCTTCGAGCGCGTAACCCGCAATGCCGCGGGGCGTTGCCCCTCATAAAGAAGGCTGCTCTTACAGAGCGCAACACTTTAATCAATGCGCCTTCTCTCCCCAGGGCGTTGCCCTGGGCTGGGCGCAACAATTGGGCTTACAGCCCGCCACAACCGTCATTCCCTGCGGCACGTTCGGCGTGCGTTTTGCAAAACGCCCCTACTTTGCCCCTTTGCGGCGGTTGCATTCCCGGCAGAGCATCTGGCAATTCTCCTCGGTGGTGCGCCCGCCCTCGCGCCACGGCGTGATATGGTCGCCCTCCATAAATGAGATGTCGAACTCTTTGTGGCAGAGCGGGCACACGTGGTTTTGCTTCTCCCACACGGCGAGCTTGATGTCGTCGGGGAAGGCGCGGAGGTCGAGGAAATGCTCGTCGCGGGTCAGCACGTAGGGAATAATGCCGGCAGGGCGCTGCACCTCGCTGTCGCGCATCAGGCGCGAAATCTCTTCGTGGAGCACGGCGAGGTTGAGCGTGCGCGGGGAGAACTCGTCGTAGAGCCGTGCCCAGTCGAGGCCTTTCATGATTTTGCGGAACTTGCGCGGGTCGAAGTTCGTGATGGCCCAGTTGAGCACGTTCTGGAAATACGTCCAGAGGTTGTTGGCGTTCGGGTCGTGCTGGTGCGCCGCCATATAGCCCACGGGCGTCTGCGGCCTGCCGAGGCGCGTTTCGTGCTGCGCCATCCATTCGAGGGCTTTTTTCAAGAAGTCCTGCCTGATGGGCGAGCCGTTCACGAAGTCTTTGCCGAGGCGATACGCGCCGCAGTTTGATTTAGAGAAATGCCGCTTGGCATCGCTCACGAACGGGCCTGCATAGATGGCGTTGTGTATCTCCTGGTCGTTGAGCGGCTTGCCCGCGATGTTGATGGTTTGAAACCATTCCAGCTTCTCCGACGCCTCGCCCTCGCAGAGGTACACGGTGAGGCGGTAGTCGAGTATGCGTTTCTGCAGGTCGGGCGTGAGGTTGAAGAAGCCCTTGAAGTCCACGCTGAACTTGCCCGCCACGTAGTCGCAAAGCGAAAGCGTGCGCTGCTGCCCGTCCATCACCTCGTAAGGGCACTCTGCATCTTCGCTGCGCTTCACCCAATACATCACGTTCAACGGGTAGCCCTTCATCACGGTGTTGATCACCGCCTGCTGCTCCTTGTCGTTGTAGATAAACTCGCGCTGATAAGGCGGCCTGATGTCGAGCCTGCCGCCGTAGCCGCGCACGCCCAGCTCGTCGTTGTTGATGTAGCCGTCCACGATGTCGCGCACCGTTACATCTATTTGCTTAATAGTCATCATATTTGTTGGGGATGTTTATTGCGGATAAAAAGTCTTTTGAATACCTTTTTGCCTTTTACTACTGGTTGTGCAATTCGCAATTTAGCAATCCACAACCCGTTTGAAAAACCTTTTCCTTCACTTTCAGAAGCTCCAATTATTTCAAACTGTTCGGGATTATATTTGTCCAAGAAAGTTATCGGCACTCCCATAACGCCGGAATAGTCGCGAGGTATATCAGCCGTCTTATTTACTTCAATGGCATCGTAGTTATCATAATGCGGATATTCTTCGGGCGAATAACGACACACCAAATCTAAAAGTTCATGTCGCTTATTGTGTTCAAGATTGGTAAACCAATTCACGCCCGAAACTCTAATCATTCCTTTTCGGTGGTCGCTGGCAGTGGCTATATCCTCATAAGGCGACACGAAGTGCGCGGCAGCCCCTTTGAAGCCGTAGCCCAGCCAAATCTTATTGTCTTTAATCAGGGGGAATATCTCTTTATATGTAATGGCATTCTGATGCCCGATAATCAGAAACTTCTTATCATACTCCATCAGTTGCGCCACATATTCGCGAAAGAGCGAAAAGGGCGGATTGGTCACCACGATGTCTGCCTCGCGCAAAAGGTCGATGCACTCGGGCGAGCGGAAGTCGCCCGTCTGCAACTGCGTGAGTACGTTTTTGTCGTTACGAATCAGAATTTCCACGTCGGTCATGTCCACCGCGCCGTCGCCGTTCATATCCTTCACCTCCGTGATGACCAGTTTGTGGGCGATGCGCTTCGGTTCTTCGGGGTTCAACTCGGGAAAGAGCGAGAACTGCGTGCCCTGAATGGGAGAGCCGTTGTAGCAGGTGCAGATGAGTTTCTTCAGCCCTAATTGGTTGAAGCGCGAGGCAAAATATTTGAAGAAGTTGCTTTCGTAGGGGTCGTCGCAGTTGCAGAGCACCGTTTTGCCGCGAAAGTGCTGCCAGTAGTGCTGCAGCTCGCGCTGAATGTCTTCATACTGCGTGTAAAACTCGTCCTTCTTCGCCGCCTTTGCAGCGTTCAGATTCTTGTTTGCCATAAAGAAAAAGACTGATAGGGATAACGGCATATCGGCTATCAGTCCGCAAAACGCAGGATAGAAGAAAGGCGTGGTGCCCTTCTTATCGCGTTTAGCACGGGGCGGCCTCGGAATTGGACCCCGGTCCCATCACAAGAATGCACCACGCCTCTTGGCGTGAGCATCGCTTACCGATGGGAGGGGCGCGACCATATACGGGGCAACCCTTCACATATTATTTTCGTGCTTTTTATCCAATAAGAGTTTCCGAGGCTCTTGGCTAAACGCGAAATAATAGCGAATGCAAAATAAAAATCAAAATGTCATGCAGGCGCAGATGCGCCTTGCAGGTGTAAAAGTAGGCATTTCTGCGGGAAGGAGCAAGGGCAAAGCAAGGCAAAACGTGCAAATATCCCGAGAAAGTTAGGAGAAACGGCGGAAAAGCTCTATCTTTGCATAAGATAGGCTGCGGTTCGGCAATTAAAACAAGTTTTATTGCGCTCACCTTGCACTATCTTTGCAAAAAAAGAAATAATAACACCATGATACGTTCAATACCAAATCCCCCGATGGACCGTGTAGATGTCACTCGTTTCCGTCAGAACTTGGAGAAACATCTCCGAGGGGATTTCAATGCCAAAGAACGACATCACATTGAAGCGCGTCAGGCTCGCACCAAAGCCAACGCCCAACGAATAATTGAGAACTGTGGAGGAAAGAACCCATTGCTTGGATATTGATATCCAAATAAGAATGATGAATGACGCAGACTTTGATAAAATGTCTGCGTTTTTCTTGTGGCATAGACGCGCTTGATACCTTTTTTCAACAAGAAGTCAGAGAATGTGTCAATAGGCACTATCTGGCAGCCTATTGCGCCTATTTGACATCAGGAGAAATCGTAGCAGCATTTACTTTGATGAACGATGCGCTTATGATTGCCGGACAAACGGAAAAGGAAGATTTCATCGATGATTTGCGGTTTGAGACAGATGCCGATATTGTAGACTTCTTCAATCGGCAGACTTCTTATCCTGCCATAAACATTGGACATCTTGGCATATCTTCACCCTATCAGAGCAAAGGTATCGGCACGGCCATTATAGACCTTGTAGCAGACACTTTCGCAGGATATCGCCAGGCAGGGTGTCAATTTGTGACTGTCGATGCGCTCAACAATCACAGATGCACGAAGTTTTACCAAACCAACGGGTTCAGCTACCAAACCAACAAGGATTTCTGTTCGCTGACGCGGCGCATGTACCGCATCTTGCAATAAGCGCGTAAGCATTAATCTTTGCATACACACTAAACGCCCCTACTCACAATCAATGAGTAGGGGCGTTTTTTGTATTCGCCCGGCTTTGCGCCGAATGGCTATTGCCATGATTCTGCCTAAAAGCCAGTACTTCTGGGCGATGTATAAAGAGCATGTCCTATGGCGTAGTGCCTTCCAGGCACATCGTCGTCATGTCGCTCTTCCGGGCACTTCGTACCCGGTTATCGTCGCTACGCTCCGTAGTGCCTTCCAGGCACTTAACACCTAATTCGGTCTATGCGCTATTTCTTATAAACGAGCTTGTTGTCTATGATATAGACGCCCTTTTGGGGGTTACTGACGCGGCGGCCGCTAAGGTCGTAGGCCTTGCCTTCTGCCTTGGGGTCAGCGGGAAGCACGCGGATGCCGCTTTCCGTGCCGTCCTTGCAGGCGAAAAAGATGCGGAGCGTAGAACCGGCATCTGCGCCGCCCGTCCAAAAGGCGAGCCTGTTGTCGCGGTTGTTCACCTTGTTGGCTTCATAGCCGTCCTCATACATGTAAGCGTAGGCATTGCCCGTAGACCCAAGGCTATTGGAGTCGGCGAAGCGCCACGTGGCGGTGTAGCCCGTGGGCAGGTTGTTGCGGTCCTTCATCACGGGGTAGGACGTGCCGCCCGTCGTGCCGGTCATCGTGGTGGGCGCGGCGAGCACCATCGTGGGGCCTGCCTGCTTGTTGTAAAGGTTATAGCCAACGCTTTCGTTGCCCGTGAAGCACCACAGATGGGCGGGATTTTCTATGTCCAGCTCCGTGTTGTCGAGCGCGATGTAAGAGGCGCTGCCGTTATCGGCCAGCACATAACCGGCTGCGCCGATTTGAATGGTGTACCAGGAAGTGGTGTCGGCAAAAGCCTCATTGGTTACAACTGTGGTGATGTAGCGGCTCGGTTCGTGGTACGTGCCCTGTTCGATGAAGAGGCCCTCGATCTCGACCGTGCCGTCCATACATTCGGCGGGAATGGTAAATTCATCGTTCTCGTTGAAGACCGTGCGGGAGTAGCGCACCTTCTTCCACTGCGCGTTGCCGTTCACAAGGCTGTCGCCGCTGAGGTTGTAGCCGTGCTTCACGATGATGCCTGCATATTCGAAGCCGTTCTCGGGGTTCATCTTGATGGTGAAGGGCTGACCGAATGGTGTCTGGAAGCTGTTGAGCTTCTGGCCGTCGGCCGTGAGCACTTCGCCGTTGCGGTTGGCATCGCTCACGGAGCAGTAGTCGCCGTGCACGTTGAGCAGAATGTCCACGATGCTGCCGCCGTTGGCAGTGAGGAGGTTGGAGGGGTCGGGGTTGCCGCCGGCGTCGGCGCTGTTCCAGTCCACCTTGGCGCGGAGGCGGTAAATGCCTTCGGCGAGGTCGGCGGGAATGGTGAACGTGGGCGGGTTGAGCACGTTGCGGGCATCGCCGGAAATGGCTACGCCGTTGGAGTTCTTACCCGATTCGTTTTGGCCGTAGAAGGAATAGGTCATCAGTTCGCTGTCCTCGGGGCGAGTGTAGTCGTCGTTTACCTTAGCCTCAAACTTGCCGTTGTTGTTGCGGTCGATGTAGACATATCCGTGCATCCAAGAACCCGTGTAGGAGAAGTTCGTGGTAATGGTCTGTCCGGCCTTTGCGCAGAACGTATTTTCTGTCATATCAGAGTAAACGCGCTTGGGCGAGGTGGACAGCGTGAACGACACGGGTGTCTCGCTGTCTGCTTTAAGCGAGAAGGAGTTAAGCCAGCGGTCGCTACGCGTAGGTGCCATGTCCTTGTCGAAGTTTACGGGATAAGGCTCGTAGGAGATGCTCGTCGTGGGGTCGCTGTTGATTTCGATCTGGTCGATGTAGCACACCTCGTCGGCGGTGTAGGCGTGGGGCGATTCGCAGTCGGGCACGATGACGAGGCTTCCTATGTCGATGCCTCCGTTGCCCTTGATGGCGAGCACTACTTCCTCCCAGCGGTTGGCGGGCACGTTGGAGGTGGTCATTGCCCAGAACTGCTCTGTGTCGGGCGACTGCCCGGCGCGGTCGCGGCGCTTGCCGAGACCCACTACCATGACGCGGCCGGCGTAGGGGCGGTTGACGAGCAGGTGGATATACTGGGTCGTGGGCGTGAGTTCGAAGGTTTCCTTCAGATTGACGCGCACGCCGAAGGTGTTGCTGCCGAAGCGCGAACGCTGCACGGCGAGGATTTTAGCGGAGGGGTTGGGAGCTACGCCGAGGATTTCCTCAACTTGATTGAGGTGGTTGTCAATCACGGCGTAGTTGCCTTGCAGCGCGCCGGTGCGGAAGGGCGAGGCTTCCCAAGTGTCGTAGACTCCGAGCGAGGCATAGTCCTCTGTGTCGAAAGTTATGGTCTGAGCCAAGGCAGGCAGGGGCAGGAGTGCCGCGAGTGCCATTATATGCTTGAGTTTCATGGTTGTTGCTTTTTTGAAAGATGATATTTTATAGATTTCCATATTTCATATAGATACCTATATATTAATAAACGCCGATTTTGCTCAGCAGCGGGCAGGCGCGGCTGTCGCTGATGGTGATGCGCAGGGCTTTGGTCTCGTAGCCGTTTCCGTAGCTCGACGAGGTGCTGCCGTTGAGCGGGATGATGCGTTTGTAGCCCACGGTCGTGGTTTGCACGCTGGTGGCTCTCTGCGTCCACGACGTGCCATTGGCGGAGGTCTCTATCTTGAAACCCTTCACGCGCTGTCCCTTGGCGATGTATTCCATGAGTTCCACGTAGCGAATGGTCTGCGGCGTGTCCCAGGTGAGGGTAATCGTGGCAGAAGTTGTGCCATCATTGGTTGCCCAATAAGTATCCGTGTTGCCGTCGGTGAGGTTGGCGGCTTCGTAGTTGCGGGCTGCGCCTGCGGTACGCGTTTCGCTCACTTCAATGGTGGCGTTCTTGGCGAGGTCGTTGCCGAGGCGGGCTTTGATGAGGTCGCCCATACCTTTCAGTGCGTTCACCGATGCATCGGGCAGCACGCCGGCCTTGTTGGGCGGGATGTTAAGAATAAGCGTGGCGTTGCGGCCTACGGTTTCGAGATACATCTGGAAGAGGCGCTCGGGCGTGAGGGGCGATTCGCCGTCGTGGTAGAACCAGCCCTGGTTTGTGGCCTTGGCGTCGCTCTCGCCGGGCAGCCAGAACCAGCCGCCCTCCGTGCCGTACATGCCATTGTTCTCGCCCGCATAGTCGCGGTTCTCGGTGCTCCAGTTGGTTTCGCCTGCCCAGCCGGCTTCGTTGCCGATCCAGCGGGCTTCGCCGCCCACGCCCCAAAGCACGCAGTCGGGGCAAACCTTATGCACGCTGTCGCGGAGGTTGGGCACGTCGTAGTAAGTGGCGCGGTCCACGTTGACCGTCGTGTTGCGTCCGCCATAGTAGCCCGAGCCGCCGTTAGCGCCGTCGAACCACATTTCGAACTGGTCGGTGCCATATTGCGTCAACTCGGTGCACTGCTTCAGGAAGACGTCCTTCACATATTTATCCGTGCCGTAGTGTACGCTGTTGCGGTCCCAGGGCGAGATGTAGAAGCCGTATTTCATGCCGAGCTCTTTTGCGGCAGCGGCGAAATCGCGGGGAATGTTGGTGTTGCGGCCGTAGTCGTTGCCGGAGGCCGTCACGTTGTGCGTGGTCGTTTCAGTGGGCCAGAGGCAGAAGCCGTCGTGGTGCTTCACCACGGCGATACCGCCCTTCATGCCGGCGTCTTTGGCGGCTTGGAGCCATTGCTTCGGGTTGGGCGCGGCGGTGGGGGCGAAGCGCGTTTCGGCTTCGTCGCCGTTGCCCCATTCGAGGCCGGTGTAAGTGTTCATGCCGTAGTGGAAGAAGGCATAAAATTCGGTTTCCTGCCATTTCAGCTGGCGCGGGTGGGGCACGGGCTGTACGGGAACAGGCTCATTGTCGGGATTAGGCAGCGTTTCCGTTACCAGCGGAAGCTGCGCCATGCTGCTCATCGGCAGCAATCCCCCCAAAAGGAGTAAGGACTTGTAAAAGCTTTTCATGGTTATTAAAAAGATTTGAGGTAAAAATATAGATTGGTTCGTTAGTAAACGAGTTACGAATAAACGAGTAGACGAGTTGCTAAAAATCATTCCGTCTTCTCAGGATAGCGCAGGTTTTCTCCGGTGGCTTTTTCCAAGACTTCATTGAGGTACTTGCGGGCTTCCCAGCGTGCCATGGGGAGGTCGTGGAGGAGATAGTTGCCGCAGTCTTGCGGGGCGGCACCCGGCACTTCGCCCTCGAAATCAGCTACGAAGCGGAACGTTTCGCGCATGAGCTGCAATATGTCTTCGGGCTGCAAGTCGCCGCGCATGAGGAGATAGTTGCCCGTGAGGCAGCCCATCGGCCCCCAATAGACGATGCGGTCTGCCCACTGCGGATTGTTGCGCAGGTAGGTGGCGGCGAGGTGCTCTATGGTGTGCAAAGCCCCCTGCCCGAGCGCGGGCTCGCGGTTGGGCTCTTTCATGCGAATGTCGAAAGTCGTGACGGTTTCCCCGCCCACGCTGTCCTTGCGCGACACGTAAATGCCGCGTTTCAAGCGCAGGTGGTCTATGGTGAAACTGGGGATTTTTTTCATCTTCTTTTTGGGATGGAAATTGATAGAGAGTATAGATTTTGTAGAGACTATATCTTATAAATTGTGCGGGAGGTTTTCGAGGAAGAGTTTGGTGACGCCGAAACTGCGCTGCGCCATCGTGCCCCAAAAGTCGTTGTACTGCTCGAAATGCCCCTCAGCGCCCGGCGTGTCGCTGATGATGCGGAAGGAGAGGAAGGGCACGCCCAGCAGATGGCAGGTCTGGGCGATGGCGCCGCTTTCCATGTCAACGGCCAGGGCATCGGGATAGGTCATCTTGATTTCTGCCAGTTCGGCGGCGGAGGTGATAAAGCGGTCGCCGCTGCAAATCAGTCCCGAGTGGAGCGGCGTGGGCGATGCCAGGCTTTCGGCAGCGCGGAGCAGGCGGCTGTCGGCTTCGAAATAGCGCGGCAGGCCCTGCACCTGCCCTTTCTCGCTTTCCGGACCGCAATCTACGTCGTGATAGGCTACCTTTTGCCCCACCACCACATGCATCACGCCGACCTCGGCTTCGAGGCCGCCCGCAACGCCCGTGTTGATCACGGCATCGGGCTTAAATTCATTGATAAGCGTGGCGGCGCAGAGGGCGGCGTTCACCTTTCCAATGCCGCTTTCGCCCAATACAAGTGTATTGCCGCCCAGCTTGCCCGAAAGGAAACAGAGGTGCGCCGCGCGGACTTCGCGTGCATCGGTCAGCAGCGAGGCAATCTGCTCGTGCTCCTTATGCATCGCGTTGATTATTCCTATGGTCATAAAAAGGATTTTGCTTTTTCTTATAAGAAAGTTTTGCAAAAATAATGCAACGCCTAAACATCTGCAAACTTTTTAGGTTTTTTATGGAGAAAGTCGGCAAATAAAGGGCAGCGGGGTGCATTGACAGCCGGCGGCACAGATTGGCGGTGTTTGGGGAAGCGGGGCAAAAGGCTTATCTTTGCATTAGCGAAAAGAGGAAGAGCGGGGACTCTTCCTCTTTTCTCGTTTTAGGGGCAAATTATCCTATATGAGGGCAAAAACTATCCTATATGACCGTAAAAATTATCTCCTTGATAGTTTTCACGAGGCCCTTGATAATTGTTCCGAAGTGCTTTTCAGTAGAAATTTCCTTAAAGAGCGTTGGAATTTTATAAAGGAAAATATCGCGTTTCTTAATTATCCCTAAACTTTCGCGCGGCGCAGCCTTAACGGTTGCAAACGCGAAATCAACGCTCTGCGCAGGGAGGAGCGCGGCATTAACAAGATTTGTGTTGCCGGGTTTAGGAGAAAGGGGAGGATGTTGGGGCGGGCTGTAAGCCCAATGGTTGCCCATAGCCCCGGGCAACGCCCGGGGTGGACAATGATGCATTGATGAAAGTGTCGCGCTCTGTAAGAGCAGCCTTCTTTATGAGGGGCAACGCCCCGTGTGGCGTTTTAGGGTTACGCGCTCAAAGCGCGTGGCATTCTTGCGCAAGGCGCAAAAATGCCGAATGTTTTGTGTAATGCCGATCGCCACCCAGGGCGTTGCCCTGGGCTATGGGCAACAACTGGGCTTTCAGCCCGCCCCAATGCAATTATTGAAATTACAGAATGCCCCCTTGACATGGGAAATTTGAATTGTCAATAGTCAATAAGAACCAGCAATGAATTTTGCGTCATTTGATTTTTATCCTTATTTTTGCAGTGTTGATTCCCGGTAGCCTCTGATTCGTCAAGCTATCGGGTTTTGTTTTTTTCTGCGAAAGGAGGAAGGTGTGTCAAAATGTGCATGTTGCCCTAAGTGTCGTGCAAACGAGGGCAATAGAGCTTGCTTGACTTGCCGAGTATAGCCGACATTGCCCTGAAAGGGATTAATAATACAGGGGGCTGTGTCAAAATGTGCATGTTGCCCTGAAAGGGCTTAATAACAAAGCACAGGGGCTTGCCCCTGTGGGAAGATGATAGAATACGATTGCCCCTGTAAGGGGCTTATAATTAGAACTTAATGAAGTTGTTCATATAAATGCACCTTTGGCGGCGGCTCGGCATAATCCAAGTAAACT
>JBJEAH010000015.1:0-18318 GCA_051868815.1 Alloprevotella sp. | reverse complement strand
TTTTCCTGTTTTTTGCTTGTCCTGTGTGGGCGGGCGGGAACCGACCGCAGCCTTATCAGATTAAGCACCAGACGAAAGACGACAGACTTTTAGGCTGGGGTTTAATCTGATAAGGCGAACCGTTAGGCCACACAGGGCAAGCGGTTTTTATTGTTTTTGTATTTATTCAACTAACGAGTTGTTATATTCCCGTCCCTAAAAGGCACGGTTCGTCCTCGCCCGCCGCTTGTGCCATTGCCGCGAGGCGCACGGGAGTGATGCTGTTGTCGGCCACTGCGAGCGAGGGGGCTTGCTCCACGCGGATATAGTTGTCCGTGAAGCCGCGCAGCGGGCCGTCGCCCTTGCCGTGTTCCCACAGCACGGGGCGCACCTCGCCGATATATTTTTCATAAAACGCCTCGTGCTTGCGGCGCGAGAGTTCCAAGAGCCGCTGGCTGCGCTCGTGCTTCTCTGCGGGCGACACCGTGTGCGGAATATTCAGCGCCTTTGTGCCAGGGCGTTCGCTGTAACTGAACACGTGGAGTTGCGAGATGCCGAGGCTTTCGATAAAGCGGTAACTGTCTTCAAAGAACGTGGCCGTTTCGCCGCGCGTGCCTACAATCACGTCCACGCCGATGAAGGCATCGGGCATCAACTCGAGTATGCGCTCCACGCGGCGGGCGAAGAGGACGGTGTCGTAGTGGCGGTGCATCAGGCGCAGCACGTCGTCGCTGCCGCTTTGCAATGGCAGGTGGAAGTGCGGCATAAAGGCGCGGGAGGAGGCGCAGAAGTCAATGATGTCGTCGGAAAGCAAGTTCGGCTCGATTGAAGAGATGCGGTAACGCTCTATGCCCTCCACGCGGTCGAGCGCACGAATCAGGTCGAGGAACGTTTCGCCCGTGGAGTGCCCGAAGTCGCCGATGTTCACGCCCGTAATCACAATTTCCTTGCCGCCGCGTGCCGCCACGTCCTCGGCTTGTGCCGCGAGCGAGGCGATAGAGCCGTTGCGCGAGCGGCCGCGAGCCATGGGAATGGTGCAATAGGTGCAGTAGTAGTTGCAGCCGTCCTGCACTTTTAGGAAATAGCGCGTGCGGTCGCCGCAGGAACACGAGGGCACAAAGGTGCGAATGTCTTTGGTGGGCACGGCGATGGCTTCGTGGCACGCCTCGGCGTTCATCTCCGCCCGGCGGCGTGCCAGCCGCTTTTTCAGCATCTGCGCCACCTGACCTTTCTGCTCCATGCCTAGCACTAGATCCACACCGTCGAAGCCGGCAATCTCTTGCGCTTTCAGCTGCGCGTAGCAGCCCATCACCAGCACGAACGCGCCCGGGTGTTCCCGTGTGAGGCGGCGTATGGCCTGGCGGCATTTCTGGTCTGCCACGTCGGTCACGGAGCAAGTGTTCACGATGCACACGTCAGCCGCCTCGCCCTTCTCGGCCGGCCGCACCCCGCAGCGCATCAGTTCGTCGCGCAGCGAGGAAGTCTCCGCAAAGTTGAGTTTGCAGCCCAAAGTCTGGAATGCCACTTTAAGGCCGCGCAACGTATCCGCCCCATCCGCCGTCGACTCATTATATATATATATATCGTGCGCGGGCGCGATGCCGTCTTGTATAGAGTTGCTAAGTTCTTCCATTTTGAAAATACCGATTTCAAGGCACAAAGTTAGCATAATTACCCCATATCCTTGGAAAACTAACAGGCAAAAGCGGCATTTGCTGCGCAGATACTTTTCTTTTTCATGCTGTAACCGCCCTAAAAAAACCCGTAATTTGATAACCGCACTTTTCAAACAGGCCTTCTAAGTTAATTCTTTGTTAAAATCCGGGGCAAAATAGCATTTTCTTGGTAGAAACATTTGGAGGGCGTGAAATAACTCCATAACTTTGCAGCGTTTTAATAAAGGCAATTGATTGTTTTACTTTAAAAAATTTCAAACAAAATGAAAAAGTTAGTTTTCATGTTCGTAGCTTTCGCTGCAATTTCTTTCGCTTCTTGTGGTAACAAAACGGCTGCTACCGACGCTGCTGCTGATTCTGACACTGTAGTAGTTGACAGCCTCGCTGGCGACAGCCTCGTTGCTGACAGCGCAGCTGCTGACAGCACGGTTGCTGACAGCACTGTAAACGCTTAATCTTAGCGAATTGCAGTAGCTCTCTACGAACATTGAGAGAGACTTAACCTGAAAGGTTGTGTACCTTTCAGGTTTTTTGTGTGTCTATACCAATCGCGCAACTTGCTTACGTTTGCTCGCGACTATCATTTGTTACTTCTGATTTTTGCCCGGATATATTTTTCACGATCTCGGAGACTAGAAAAAAGTTCCGAGATCGTTTTTTCTTTCACGCCCGGTATTTGCGCCTTGTATATAACGGGCAAAAAATTAATGGTGACATCTGTCTCTACAGGGTCACCATTAACCAACACAAAAACTAAACTAGACTTAACTAAACTATTATGCGTTGTCATCACGACAACTTGATATTGCAAATATAGAGTTTCCTTTTATTATTTCCAAAGAAAATCAAAAAAAATATTCGCTTTGCCCGTTTTTTAACGTTTGTATAGGTTCGCAAGCAGCAAATAGTCGAGCAAAGTCATGGCTGCCATGCTTTCTACTACTGGCACGGCGCGGGGCAAAACGCAGGCATCGTGCCTGCCTCGGGCCTTGATGGTCGCGGCATGGCCGTCCTTATCGATTGTAGGTTGTTCGCGCAGCAGGGTAGCCACGGGCTTGAAGGCGACGCGGAAGTAAATGTCCTCGCCGTTGCTGATGCCGCCCTGTATGCCTCCGCTATTGTTGGTGAGGGTATGCACCCGGCCTTTGCCTTCGGCGACAAAGAGGTCGTTCTGCTCGCTGCCGCGCTGAGCCACGCCTTCGAAACCACTGCCGTAGTCGAAGCCTTTGGCGGCGTTGATGGAAAGCATGGCCGCGCCGAGGGCAGCGTGCAATTTTCCAAACACGGGTTCGCCCACGCCGACCGGCACGCCGGTTATCACGCCCGTGATGATGCCGCCGATGGTGTCGCCTTCGGCTTTCACACTCTTGATGAGGGCGGCCATCTTTTCGGCGGTCGCGGTGTCGGGGCAGCGCACGGCGTTGCTCTCTATTGCGTTGAGGTCGTAGTCTTTATAAGTGCCGGGCAGGACGATGCCGCCCACTTGCGAGGTATAGGCCTTTACGCAGATGCCTTGTGCTTGCAGGGCGATCTTGGCAAAAGCCCCCGCCACGCATCGCGCCGCCGTTTCGCGTGCCGAGGCACGTCCGCCGCCCCGGTGGTCGCGTATGCCATACTTATTATAATATGTATAGTCGGCGTGTGAGGGGCGGAACACATCGCGCAGATTGTCATAGTCTGCCGAGTGCTGGTTTTCGTTGCGGATAATGAAGCCGATGGGCGTACCCGTGGTCTTTCCCTCGAACAGCCCCGAAAGGATTTCCACGCGGTCGCTTTCCTTGCGCGGCGTGGTCAGCGCGCTCTGCCCCGGGCGGCGGCGGTCGAGTTCCCGCTGCACGAAGCCGAGGTCAATGCTGATGCCTGCCGGCATGCCGTCTATCACGCCGCCGATGGCTGCGCCGTGGCTTTCGCCGAAGGTCGTCAGGCGGAATATCTCTCCAAAGGTGTTCATGGTTGAGGATTATTTTTTGGGGGGGATAATTAATGGCAATGGCCGCCGCAGCCGCAGTGGCTGTCGCCTTTGTGCTCGTGGTGGCAATGGCCTTCGCCGTGATGGTCGTGGTGACATTCGTCGCCGCAACTGTCGCAACCGCAGCCGCAACCCTCGCCGCTCATCATGTTGAGCATACCCTGTATCTCTTCTGCGGTGGCCTCGCGTGCCGTCACCACTTCGCCGCGGAAGTGCAGGGGCTTGCCGGCAAAGGGATGGTTGAGGTCAACCGTTACCGTGTTTTCCTTCACTTCGGTCACGAGGCCCTGGAAACGGTTGCCGTCGGCGTTGACGAGGGGCAGCACGGCACCGGGATAAACGCCCTCTTTATCGAAACGACCGTCGATGCAGAACACGCTTTTGTCGAGTTCAACCACGTGCTCCTGCACATAAGGGCCGTAAGCCTCCTCTACGGAAAGCGTGAAGTCGAACTTATCGCCGGCGGCGAGGCTGCCCACTTTTTCCTCAAAGGCATCGAGCGTAAAGCCCATGCCGGTGATGAATTGGAAAGGGTGGTCTTTCGGGGCTTTCTCTACGAGTTCGTGAATGCCTTTGGCGTTGTCGGTAAAAAGTTCGTATGCCACGGTGACATACTTGTGCTGTGAATTTTCCATTGGTTGTTGTAAAATTGGATATGAATAATGTTGATTATAAGATCAATTTGTTAAACGCGTTGGTTGAATAATTATTATGATTAAGGTATTAACTGCCTGGAAGGCAGTACGGAGCGAAGCGACGATAACCGGGGACGAAGTCCTCGGTAGCGGCAATTGAACTTGTTCTGCCTGGAAGGCAGTACGCCTGTGGAAATGTATAAAGAGCCGGTCCTATGGCGTAGTGCCTTCCAGGCACATCGTCCTTCCCTGGCCAATCCGAGCACTTCGTGCCCGGTTATCGTCGCTACGCTCCGTAGTGCCTTCCAGGCACTTAATACTTAATTCAACCAACAGGTAAATTGATTTAATTGTTTTGTCCAATATTTTGTTTTACGCCAATTCCAGCTTAAAGGTTTGCCGCAGCGTTTCGAGGGCGGGATTGTCTTTGAGCATGGCGGCAAACTGCTCTTTGGGGCTGTATGCCCGGGTTTGCGTTTCGCGGACCACGAGCTTGAGGTCGAGCGCAACGAAATCGTTTTGCAACTCGTTTCTGAGATATTGCTCCACCTGCGGCTGCATCTGCTGCATGTACTTCATCACCTGCTCGTTCTCCACGGGTACGGTGACGCGCTTGCTGCCGGGAGCCACTTCGAGCGTCATGTTGCGCATACGCGCCGACATGGCGGCATATTCGCGCGGCAGCGAGAGGGCGTATTGCAGCCAGCAGCGGTTCACGTCGGCAGCCTCGAAGGCTTTGTCGCGTTGTTGTTTCTGCTGCGCGGCATAGGCCGGCGCACTCTCTTGCACCGTGCCTTGTTGCGGCTGGTGCATCGCCTCCATGGTCTTGCGTATCGAAAGCGTGGGCAAGGGGCGTTTTGTCTGCCCCGCCGCAGGCTGCGCCGCATGGGTAGGGGCGTTTTGCAAAACGCCCGCCGTGTGTGCCACTGGGGCATTATTAATCGGAGATTGTCCCGGCTGCGCGGCGGCAGGTTTCGGGGCGGCGGGTTTGGGTGCTTCCTGCTTCTTGGGAGCAGTGTGGGCGAAAATGGGTTTTAGTGTCTTCGTAGGGCCAGGCCCACAGCCCGGCGCGTCCTCCTGTGCGCACTGCGCCACCTCGATGAGGCACAGCTCCACGCCCAGCCGCTTGTTGCGGCTCACGCGATAGTTCACGTCGCAATCGTTGCAGAGTTTCAGGGCGCGATACAGGAACTGCGGCTTGCACCGCTTGGCCTGCTCGCTGTAACGCTGGCGCACGTTGTCCGCCACGTCGAGCAGCGGCAGCGTGCTTTCGTCGCGGCTCACGAGCAGGTCGCGGAAGTGTGCGGCGAGGCCGCCGATGAAGTGGTTGCCCTCGAAGCCTTTGCGCAGTATCTCGTTGAAGGTGAGCATTGCTGCTGGTATATCGCCTTTCAGCAGACTGTCCGTGAGGTTGAAGTAATAGTCGTAGTCGAGGATATTGAGGTCTTCGATGACCTTTTTATAGGTGATGTTGCCCGCAGAAAAGCTGGCCACTTGGTCGAAGATAGAGAGTGCGTCGCGCATACCGCCGTCAGCCTTGCGGGCAATGACGCTCAGGGCTTCCTCTTCATAGGCAATGCCCTCTTTTTCCGCCACTCCCTTGAGATGGTTCACGATATCGGGCACCTCCATGCGGTTGAAATCGTAGATTTGGCAGCGGCTCAGAATGGTGGGCAATATCTTGTGCTTCTCGGTAGTGGCGAGAATGAAGATGGCGTGTGCGGGCGGCTCTTCGAGGGTTTTGAGGAAGGCGTTGAAGGCCTGCGTGGTGAGCATGTGTACCTCGTCGATAATGAACACCTTGTAGCGTCCCACCTGCGGCGGCACCTGTACCTGCTCGATGAGCATGCGCATATCGTCGACAGAGTTATTGGAAGCGGCGTCCAGCTCATAGATATTGAGCGAGCGTTGCTCGGCGAAGGCGCGGCAGCTCTCGCACTCGTTGCAGGCTTCGCCGTTGGCCGTGGGGTGCTGGCAGTTGATGGTTTTGGCGAAGATACGCGCGCAGGTGGTCTTGCCCACGCCGCGCGGGCCGCAGAAGAGGAAGGCGTGCGCCAGTTTGCCGGTTGCTATCGCGTTTTTCAGGGTTGTGGTCAGCGTGCTCTGTCCCACCACGCTGTCGAATGTTGTGGGGCGGTATTTTCTGGCCGAAACGATGTAGTTGTCCATTATATTATATATATTATTGTCTGCAAAATTAAGGAAAAAAGGCAGAAAACGGCCATTATCCTATAAGACTTTTGCACGCTCCGCGCAGATATTGGCGATTTTCCACAAGATGTTTTTCCCTGATTCCGTGCAAATTCTTCCTAAGTCCGTGATATTTTTCAGTATTTGCGCAGAAAAAGTTTGTTACAAAGTTTGTAACGGCCGTTACAAAGTTTCTAACACATATTACAAAGTTTGTAATACATGTTACAAAGTTTGTAACAAAAAATCTCTTATAGGATAGGAAAAAAATTCAAGGAGAAAATGAAAATTATCTTGCTGAAAGAAAATAATAACTCCGTGATACTGTCTGCGCCCTAACGTGACAGGTGCAACGGCCTTGTGTGAGCGTTTCCCGGCGAGACGAGAAACAGGAGAGGGAAACGGAGAAAACGCCGCCGCAAACGCACTCACAGGCACTGTCATATAAGAAACTTGAAGTAAATCTGCTTTTCATATATTACAATTGATTAGTTTTTATTAAATTTGCCCTCAAAACATATATTTTTCAGAATGGAACCTTTATATAAGATTAAGAAAGGTCTTGACATCATGCTCGAAGGCGCGGCCGAGCAGCAGCTCGCAGCGTGTCCTTTGGCAGAAACGTATGCCGTGAAGCCTGCCGATTTCAACGGAATCGTGCCCAAGCTCGCGGTGAAAGAGGGCAGCAGCGTAAAAGCCGGTGACCCTCTTTTTGTGGACAAGGCCACCGAGAAAATTGCAGTAGTAAGCCCCGTCAGCGGCACGGTGAAAGCCATCGAGCGCGGCGAACGCCGCAAGCTCCTGCGCATCTGCATCGAAAGCGACGGCAAGCAGGACTACAAGTCGTTCAATGCGCCCGACCCCGAAAAGGCTTCCGGCGAAGAAGTGCACGCCCTGATGCTCGAAGCAGGTATGGCCGCCTTCCTGCGCCAGCGTCCCTACGACGTGATTGCCGACCCCGGGCAAAAGCCCAAGTCGATCTTCGTGTCTGCATTCAGCACGATGCCCCTCGCCGCCGACTTCTCGTTTGTGGCACAGGGTAGGGAAGGCGACTTCAAGACGGGCATCGCCGCCCTCTCGCGCATCGCGCCCGTTTACGTGGGCATCAACCCGCAGCAAATCAACTCCGAACTGCTGCCCATCACGCACGCAAAAGTCAGCGTCTTCTCCGGCCCCAACCCCGCCGGCAACGTGGGCGTGCAAATCAACCACATCGACCCCGTGAACAAGGGCGAAACCGTTTGGACCATGGGTGCCGAGCACGTGATTATGCTTGGCGAACTCTTCCGTACGGGCAAGGTGAACCTTACCCGCCGCATCGCCGTGGCTGGTTCTATGATCACCGCACCGGCCTACGTGGAAACGCTCATCGGCGCGCCGATGACGAGCATTATCGGCGACAAAATCAAGGGCACTGGGCACGTGCGCATCATCGGCGGCAACCCGCTGGTGGGCGAGCGCAGTGGCATGGACGACTATCTCGGAGCTTTCTGCACCGAGGTTTGCGCTATTCCCGAGGGCGACGACGTGAACGAAGTCTTCGGCTGGATTATGCCGCGCCTCAATCAGTTCTCCACAAGCCGCAGTTACTTCTCCTGGCTCTTCGGAAAGAACAAGAAATACAATCTCGACTGCCGCATCAAAGGCGGAGAGCGTCATATAATAATGAGCGGCGAGTACGACCGCGTGTTCCCCATGGACATCTACGCCGGCTACCTCATCAAAGCCATCATCACGGGCGACATCGACCGCCAGGAAGCACTCGGCATCTACGAGGTGGCACCCGAGGACTTCGCCGTTGCGGAGTTCGTGGATTCCTCTAAGTTGGAGCTGCAAAAGATTGTGCGCGAGGGTCTTGACCTTTTGAGAAAAGAGAACGCATAAACCTTTACGGGCATCTGCGATACGCAAGAACACCTTACAGATTCGGGCGTATGCAATACGCCCCTACTTAAATAAGATACACCAAATGATTAAGAAATTCTTAGACAACATTCGCCCCAATTTTGAAGAAGGCGGCAAGCTGAGTGCTTTCCGTTCCGTGTTCGACGGTATGGAGACTTTTCTCCTCGTGCCGAACACCACTTCCCGCTCGGGCGTGAGCATACACGATGCCATCGACTCCAAGCGCATTATGTCGATGGTAGTCATTGCCCTGATGCCGGCACTGCTCTTCGGCATGTACAACCTCGGCTATCAGAACTATCTTGCAGCCGGCAAGCTGGCTGATGCCGGCTTCTGGGAACTCTTCGGCTACGGCTTCCTGCTTACCCTGCCCAAAATCCTCGTTTCCTACATCGTGGGCCTCGGCATCGAGTTTGTCGTGGCGCAGTGGAAGAAAGAGGAAATTCAGGAGGGCTACCTCGTAACGGGTCTGCTCATTCCGATGATAGTGCCCGTGGACTGCCCGCTGTGGATGCTCGCCGTGGCTGTGGCATTCAGCGTGATTTTCGCCAAAGAGATTTTCGGCGGCACTGGCATGAATATCTTCAACCCCGCGCTCGTGGCGCGTGCGTTTCTCTTCTTCGCCTATCCCACCAGCATGAGCGGCGACACCGTATGGCTCGCCTCCGACAGCGTGTGCGGCTTGGGCAACGCCCTGCCCGACGGCACCACCATGGCCACGCCCCTCGGCGAGGCTGCCGCAGGCATCGCCCCCACTTCCACCTTCTCCGACATGGTGCTCGGCTTTATCCCCGGCTCTATCGGCGAAACGAGCGTCATCGCCATTGCCATCGGCGCATTTATCCTGCTCTTCACGCGCATTGCCTCGTGGAAAACGATGGGCAGCGTGTTTGTAGGCGGCGCACTCGTGGCTTGGCTGTTCAACATCGCCGGCTTGGAGGGCAACGCCGTGGCACAGATGCCTTGGTATGAGCATCTCGCAACCGGCGGCTTCTGCTTCGGCGCGGTCTTCATGGCAACCGACCCCGTGACGGGCGCACGCACCGAATGCGGCAAATATATCTACGGCTTCCTCATCGGTGCTGTGGCCATCACAATCCGCGTGCTCAACCCCGGTTTCCCCGAAGGCATGATGCTCGCCATATTGCTGATGAACATGTTTGCCCCGCTCATCGACTACTGCTTCGTGCAGAGCAACATCAACAAACGTCTCAAACGAGCCAAGTAAGGGCACACGAACCCTTATCCCGTTTACATAAAAAACAAAACTACAATGAATACGAACAGTAACACTTATACCATTGCCTACGCTTCGATTATGGTAGTGGTCGTGGCGTTCCTTCTTGCGTTCGTTTCGTCTGCGCTCAAGCCTACGCAGGATAAGAACGTGGAACTCGACAAGAAAAAGCAGATACTCGCAGCCCTCAACATCCGCGACCTTGCCGGTACGGAGGCTGTGGAGCAGAAATACGAAGAAGTGGTCAATGCCGACATGATTATCAATGCCAAGGGCGACACGCTCAACGCCGGTGCCGACAAGGATATGGCCGGCTTCCGCGTGGAAACCAAGGACATCAACGCCGAAAGCCTGCCCCTCTATGTGTGCAAGGTGGGCGATGAGGTGAAATACGTGGTGCCCGTTTCGGGCCGCGGCCTGTGGGGCGGACTTTGGGGCTACGTAGCCCTCGATGCCGACTGCAAGACCGTTTTTGGCGCATACTTCTCCCACGAAAGCGAAACGGCCGGTCTCGGTGCGCTCCTTGCAGAGCAGAAGTTCCAGAACCTCTTCAAGGGCAAGCAGGTGTTTGCCGACAGCGCCGCTGCCAGCGTTGCGCTGACCATTGTGAAGAAAGGCCAGGTGAAGCATCCCGAATACGAAGTGGACGGACTCACCGGCGCAACCCTCACCACCAACGGCGCGGCCGCCATGGTGAACGAAGGATTGCAGAGCTACATCGGATTTTTCCAAACAGTGAACAAATAAACATCTAACGGCTATTCTACATAAATTATGAGCAAGTTATTTTCAAAGGAAAACCAAGAGGTCTTCACCGGCCCGCTTAACCTGAATAACCCCGTGGCAGTGCAGGTGCTCGGCATCTGCTCCGCGCTGGCCGTTACCTCGCAGCTGGAACCCTCCATCGTGATGGGTCTCTCCGTCACGGTGATCACGGCATTCGCCAACGTCATCATCTCGCTGCTTAGAAAGACCATTCCCAACCGCATCCGCATCATCGTGCAGCTCGTGGTTGTGGCTACGCTCGTGACCCTCGTGAGCCAAATCCTAAAAGCCTTCGCTTACGACGTGAGCGTGCAGCTTTCCGTCTATGTGGGTCTGATTATCACCAACTGTATCCTCATGGGTCGCCTCGAAGCCTTCGCCATGCAGAACGGGCCGTGGGCATCGTTCCTCGACGGCATCGGCAGCGGCTTGGGCTACGCCTGGATATTGGTGGCAGTGGGCTTCGTGCGCGAGTTGCTCGGCGCAGGCACATTGCTCGGCTTCCGCATCATTCCCGAAAGTTTCTATGTTGAGAACGGCGGCTGCTACGTGAACAACGGCATGATGACCATGCCCGCCATGGCACTCATCATCGTGGGTTGCATCATCTGGGCGCACCGTGCCTACAACGACCGCAAGGCAAAATAAGCATTCGATACACCATATTATATATATAGTACGCTATGGAACAAATGTTAAGTCTTTTCGTCCGCTCCATTTTCGTGGACAATATGATATTCGCCTTCTTCCTCGGCATGTGCTCCTATTTGGCAGTGAGCAAGAACGTGAAGACAGCCCTCGGCCTCGGCATTGCCGTTACCTTCGTGCTGCTCATCACCGTGCCCGTGGACTATCTGTTGCAGACAAAGGTGCTCGGTCCCGACTGCATCATCGAGGGCGTAGATTTGTCGTTCCTCTCCTTCATCCTCTTCATCGCCGTGATTGCCGGTATGGTGCAGCTGGTTGAAATGATTGTGGAGCGCTTCTCCCCCTCGCTCTATGCCGCGCTTGGCATCTTCTTGCCCCTCATCGCCGTGAACTGCGCCATCATGGGCGCAAGCCTCTTCATGCAGCAGCGCATCGGCATGGACCCCAACAGCAGCCAGTACATCGGCGGCGTGGGCGATGCCGTTGTTTACGCCCTCGGCTCTGGTATCGGCTGGTTGCTCGCCATCGTGGCGCTTGCCGCCATTCGCGAGAAGATGGCATACACCGACGTGCCCAAGCCCCTGCAAGGCCTCGGCATCACGTTCATCACCGTGGGACTTATGGCTATGGCATTCATGTGCTTCTCCGGCCTCAGCATTTAATCTTAACTCCTGAAAAACATCAGCACAATGAATATCAACTTAATACTCTCGAGCATCGGCGTTTTCTTGGTGATTATCCTCCTGATAGTCGTCATTCTGCTCATCGCTAAGCGTTACCTCTCGCCGAGCGGCAACGTGAACATCACGATAAACGGACGCGACACCATTTCCGCAGCGCAGGGCGGCAGCCTGCTTTCCACCCTCGCCGACAACGGCATCTACCTTCCCTCCGCTTGTGGCGGTAAGGGCAGTTGCGGGCAGTGCAAATGCCAGGTTACGGAAGGCGGCGGCGAAATCCTCGACTCCGAGCGCGGACAGTTCACCCGCAAGCAAGTGAAAGACCATTGGCGCCTCGGTTGCCAGTGCAAAGTAAAGGGCGACCTCGCTATCAGCGTACCTGAAAGCGTGATGGGTGTCAAGGAATACGAGTGCACCGTTATTTCAAATAAGAACGTCGCCACGTTCATCAAGGAGTTCAAGGTGCAGCTGCCCGAAGGCGCGCACATGGACTTTATCCCCGGCTCTTACGCGCAGATCAAGATTCCTGCATTCAGCATCGACTACGACAAGGACATCGACAAGAGCCTCATCGGCGACGAATATCTCCCCGCATGGGAGAAGTTTGGCCTCTTCCCCTTGAAGTGCGTCAATACCGAGCCGACTATTCGCGCCTATTCTATGGCCAACTATCCCGCCGAAGGCAACGTGTTTATGCTCACCGTGCGCATCGCCACGCCGCCCTTCAAGGCCGACCGCAGCGGCTTTATGGACGTAAATCCCGGCATCGCCTCTTCTTACATTTTCACCTTGAAGCCTGGCGATAAAGTGATTATGAGCGGCCCTTACGGCGACTTCCATCCCCATTTCGACAGCAAGAAAGAAATGATCTGGGTAGGCGGCGGCGCTGGTATGGCTCCCCTCCGTGCGCAGATTATGCACATGACCAAGACCCTGCACACTACCGATCGAGAAATGCATTACTTCTACGGCGCACGTGCTTTGAACGAAGTGTTCTACCTGCAAGACTTCCTCGGTCTCGAAAGGGAATTTGCCAACTTCCATTTCCACCTCGCACTCGACCGCCCCGACCCCGCAGCAGATGCCGCCGGCGTGAAATATACTCCGGGCTTCGTGCATCAGGTGATGTACAACACGTATCTGAAAGACCACGAAGCGCCCGAGGATATCGAGTACTACATGTGCGGTCCCGGTCCGATGTCGAACGCCGTCGTGAATATGCTCGACGGTCTCGGAGTAGAGCCCGAAAGCATTATGTACGACAATTTCGGAGGATAGTGCCCCGCGATTTTATCTTATAGAAATCCTTTGTGCCGCTGCAAGAAGAATTCCTTTTTGCAGCGGCTTTGGAAAACATACAATAATATAATAGTTCCTAACAATATGATTCAATCTATGACCGGCTATGGCAAAGCCGATGCAGAATTTCAAGGAAAAAAGATACACGTAGAAATTAAGTCGCTCAATAGTAAGGCACTCGACCTCACCACGCGCGTGGCGCAGCTCTACCGCGAAAAAGAAATGGAAATGCGTGCCATGATACAAAGCTCGCTCGAACGCGGCAAGGTAGAGTTTTCGCTGTGGGTGGAAAAGAGCGAAACGGTGACGGCTGCCTCAATAAACGGCAATATCGTGGCGGCCTATGCGCAGCAAATCAAGGAAATCAGCGAGACGCTCGGTTGGAATTTCCCCGCCGACCCTTGGAGCGTCATCGTTCGCCTGCCTGAAATCACGCAAAGCAATGCCGCTGAAACGCTTTCCGAAGAAGAGTGGGGCGTAGTGCGCGGTGCCGTGCAGGAAGCTATTGACCATCTTGTGGCATTCCGCAAACAGGAAGGCGTGGCTCTGGCAGCGAAATTCGCAGAAAAGCTCGACAACATCGCCGCCCTTATGGAGCAAATCGTTCCCTTCGAGCAAAGCCGCGTTGCCAAGATCCGCGAACGCCTCGAAGCGCGTCTCGAAGAACTCAAAGGCGTGGACTACGACAAGAATCGCCTCGAGCAGGAACTTATCTACTATATCGAGAAACTCGACATCAGCGAAGAGAAGCAGCGTCTTGCCAATCATCTCAATTATTTCCGCGAAACCATGCAAAACGGGCATGGGCAGGGCAAGAAACTCGGCTTTATCGCGCAGGAAATGGGACGCGAAATCAACACCACGGGGTCTAAGAGCAATCAGGCCGAAATGCAGAACATCGTGGTTAAGATGAAAGACGAACTCGAACAAATCAAAGAGCAGGTGCTCAATGTGATGTAATATCTTAACATAAAACCTGTTGGTTGATTTAGTGTTAAGTGCCTGGAAGGCACTACGGAGCGAAGCGACGATAACCGGGGACGAAGTCCTCGGATAGCAGAGGCGAGGCCGATGTGCCTGGAAGGCACTACGCCATAGGACTGGCTCTTTATACATTTCCACAGGCGTACTGCCTTCCAGGCAGAATCATTGCAATAGCCTAATCCGAGGACTTTGTCCCCGGTTACCGTCGCTTCGCTCCGTACTGCCTTCCAGGCAGTTAATACTTTTGTCATATTATTTTCTAATTCAAGTAAAGCGTCATAATCTTGTAAACTTGTTCACTCGTCTACTTAATCTCTCTTTTCACCATGGCAAACCACTGCAAAGTGCTCACCTTCTCCGCGCCGTCGGGTTGCGGCAAGAGCACGCTCATTAATTATCTGATGACGCAGGTGCCCGACCTGCATTTCTCTATTTCCTGCACCAGCCGTCCGCCGCGCGGTCAGGAGCAAAACGGGGTGGAATATTTCTTCCTCACGCCCGAGGACTTCCGCGCCCACATCGCTGCCGGCGATTTCCTTGAATACGAAGAGGTTTATGCCGGCCGCTACTACGGCACGCTGCGCCAGCAGGTCGATGCCCAGTTGGAGCGCGAGCATGTGGTGTGCGACGTGGACGTGCTTGGCGGCGAGAACATCAAGAAGCACTACGGCGAGCGTTGCCTCTCGCTCTTCATTATGCCGCCCTCCGTGCAGGCCTTGCGCGAACGCCTTGAACATCGCGGCACCGATAGCCCCGAGGTGATAGAAGACCGCTTGAAGCGGGCAGAGTTTGAAATCAGCCATGCCGGAAACTTCGACGTCGTGATTGTCAACGACGACCTCGAAACGGCCAAGCGCGACGTCGTGACGGCAGTGCGGCAGTTTTTAGAGAGATGAAGCGAACGGCCGTTTTCGGAGGTTCTTTCAACCCCGTCCACCTTGGTCATCTGAATCTTGCCAAAGAAATCCTGCGGCAGGATTTGGCAGATGAGGTGTGGCTTATGGTTTCGCCCCGCAATCCGCTCAAACAGCAGGCCGATTTGCTTGATGAGCAAACCCGCCTGCGCCTCACGCGCCTCGCCTGTGCCGATGTGCCCGGCGTGTTTGCCTCCGACGAAGAGTTTTCCCTGCCGCGCCCTTCCTACACTTGGAAGACGCTCGATGCCCTGCGCGGCAAATATCCCGACCGTGCTTTCTTTTTGGTCATCGGCGGCGACAACTGGCAACTCTTTCAGCGTTGGGCGCGTGCAGATTACATCATAGCCAATTATCCCATCATTGTCTATCCCCGTCCCGGCTATGATTTATGCGAACAGGTCCTGCCGCCTTCGGTCAGGGTGCTGCGCTCCGTGCCTTTGTTTCCTTATAGTTCCACGGAAGTCCGCGCCGCCTTGCGCTCCGGTGCCGACGTGTCGGCAATGGTGCCGCCCGAAATAGAAAAAGCCATAAAGCTCGAAAAGCTTTATGGCTTGTAAAAAGGCTGCATCAGTGATGTGATGAAACTCCGAGTGAATAAGATTTGAGCGCCCCTCCGACCTTTGTAATCCGACCCTACGCAAAGCGCATATCGGCACGCCATTAGCCGGTTAAGCATTCTCGGTTTTCTGTAATAATTTGATGAGTATCCCAATCTAACCGATGCAGCCGTTGTTTCTTTTGATTACACTGCAAATATACACGCTTTCATTTTTCCGACAAAACTTTTATTTACATTTTTTCCGCCTCTCTGCGCAGACAGTTTAGACGAGCATCAGGTCGCTGATGATGTCGTCGGAAACGAACAACGCTTTGCGTGTGAGTTTCAGCCGGTTGCCGCACAGTTGCAGCATTCCCGCCGTGAGGTGGCTTTTGGCCGTGTGCAGCAAATTATTTTTCGCCGCCTCTCCGAACCGCTCCGCAAGGCTGTCGAGCGGCAGTCCGTCGGCTGTGCGCAGTGCCGTAAACACGAAGTCGTTGAAACGCTCGTTTTCCGAGAGGCTTTCTTTCACGAGGCATTTTTCAGGTGCGGCGAGATAGGCGTCAAGGTCGGGGCGGTTGTAGTAACGCGCCGCGCCGTCGTAGCTGTGCGCTCCTGGGCCGAGGCCGAGATAGGGCACGTCGTGCCAATACGACGAGTTGTGGCGCGAGCGATAGCCGGGCAAGGCGAAATTTGATAGTTCATAGTGCTCAAAGCCCTGCGCCTCCGCCGCGTCCGTCAGCAGCTCGTACATCGTGCGCTCCGTTTCCTCGTCCGTTTCCTCAATCTTCCTTTGCCGCACCATTTGCCACAGCGGCGCACCCTCTTCAATCGAGAGCGCGTATGCCGAGAGGTGTTTCACGGGCAGCGCAAACGCTTGCCGCAAGTCGCTTTCCCACAGAGCGGGACTTTGCCCCGGCAGACCGTAAATAAGGTCTATGCTGATGTTGCCGATATGCCCGGCGAGGCGTTCCACGGCCTCTTTGGCCTGCTGTGCTGTGTGCCTGCGGCGAATGAATTTCAGGATATTGTCGTCGAACGACTGTGTGCCGAGACTTACGCGGTTGAAGCCCAGCCGCGCGATGCCCGCGCACCATTCTTCCGTCACGTCGTCGGGATTTGCCTCAATCGTGACTTCCGCATCGGCGGCTACGTCAAATCTTTCTTTAATGCCGCCAACGATCTCTTCCAGTTCTGCCAGCGTCAGCTGCGACGGCGTGCCGCCGCCGAGATAGATAGTGGCGATTTCCCTTGTGCCGAGAAAATCCTTCCGCGCTTCCAGTTCCCTCCCCACAGCCTCGGCATACCGCCGCCTTTTCTCTTCGGCGGTGGTAGAATAAAAGTCGCAGTAGATGCAGCGGCTTTTGCAAAAGGGAACGTGTAGGTAGATGCCGGCTTGCATGGGGCGCGTGTCAAAATTTGTCTCGTTTCAGAAATTCCCGCAGATGCAGATGCGTAATGCCATTGTAGTCGCTGTGCAAAAGCATCGGGGTGAGGGAAACCACGTATTTGGGATAGTTGTCAGGAATGGCGTGCAGGTTGCCAAATTCGCGCTCGCGGGTCTTTTCGTCTGCCACGATGAAGGCCACCTGAACGTAGCAGCGGCTCCCGCCCGGCGCAGTGCACACAAAGTCTATCTCGCCGGCTTGAAGCATTCCGACAGTTATGTTATAGCCTTTGCGCACAAGGTGCAGGTAGACAATGTTTTCTATAACCTTTTCAATGTCGCCCTCGCGCGAGCCGCCTACTATGGCATTGCGCAGCCCGTGGTCTTCAAAGTAGAACTTGTCGAGGCTGTCAAAGAGATGCTTCCCGTGGATATCGTACCGCGAAACGCGGCGGATAATAAAGGCTTCGCAAAGATATTTGGCGTATTCCAAAACGGTAGTTGCCGTGACCGACATTCCTTGCGACTTCATATATTTGGCAATGCTGCCTGCAGAGACGATTTTGCCGATGTTGTCGCCAAGGAAACGCACAAGATTTTCCATGAAGACGGCGTTGCGGATATTGTTGCGCATCACGACATCCTTCAAGAGCACTGTGTTGAGTATGTCGCTTTGGTAGGCGCGCACTTCGCTCTCGTCCAATCCTATTTTGCGCAGGCCCGGCAGTCCGCCGTACTGTATGAAGAGCGTCAAGGCCTCGTCGCCGTCGGCGAGGTTGTGGAATTGCAGAAACTCCTTGTAGTCAAGCGGCTGGATATGTATCTCCTTGTATCTGCCGCCAATGATTGTGGCGAGTTCGCCCGAAAGCATTTTGGCGTTCGAGCCTGTCACGATGAGTTCCACGCCCGGCTCGGTGCGATAGTGGCGCAGCGTGCGTTCAAACTCCGCAATGTCTTGGATCTCATCGATAAGCACAAAATTGGTTTTGCCGTTTTGCAGGTGCTGCTCGATGTAGTCGTTGAGTTCGGCATACGTTTTCAGCATGTCGAACTCTCTTTTTTCTTTGTCTATGAATATGATATTGTTGTTCGGGTCTGCCGATTTCCTTTCGCGCAGCACGCGCAGTGTGCAGCTTTTGCCCACGCGCCGTTGCCCCGTCAGCACCACAATGATTTCTTTGCCTAAGCACCGCTCGATTTTTTCGAGATATTCTTCTCTTGGAAACAGGTTGTTCATGATATTTGCCATTTATCTGCGCAGCAAATATACGAAAATCATCTTTTATAAAAGATAAAATGGCGACAATTCAGCGTTTCGTCTTTTATAAAAGATGATTTTGGGAATAATGTTAAGTGCCCAGGCACTTAGCGCATAGCCAACTAATGAGTATGATTTTATATTTTGCTTTGCTTTGCTTTGGGGCGGGCTGTAAGCCCAGTTGTTGCACACAGGAGGGTGTGTCAAAATAAATATTGTTGCAGATGTATCCCCTGAAAGGGGAAAATAAA
>JBJEAH010000014.1:0-3566 GCA_051868815.1 Alloprevotella sp. | reverse complement strand
TGCAATGCTATACGTAGGGGCAAGCCCCTACGCTAATTTATTAGCCCCTTTCAGGGGCACATCTTTAACTACCTTTATTTTGTTACAGCCCTTATGTTCCCCTTCCTGTATTTCGGGTTATGCCCTGCGGCACGACCGATGGGCTTACTGATTATCCCCTACTTGGCGGCCATCGCTTTTGTGTAGCAGTCGCGGCAGAGGGGTTCGTATTCGTTCTGCTCGCCGAGCATCACGCGGCGGTCGCCCTCTACTATGCGGTGGCTCACGTATGCCAATGCGCCGCAACGCACGCAAATGGCGTGCACCTTAGTCACCTCCTCCGCCACGGCACAAAGGGCGGGGATAGGGCCAAACGGCTCGCAGCGGAAGTCCATGTCCAAGCCGGCCACGATGACGCGCTTGCCCTGAGCCGCCAGCTGCGTGCAGACGTCCACGAGCGACATGTCGAAAAATTGCGCCTCGTCGATGCCCACCACCTCCGCCTCGGTGGCCATGAGGAGCATCGAGGCAGGATTATCAATCGGCGTGGAAGAAATGGCGTTATGGTCGTGGCTCACCACGTCTTCCTCGGAATAGCGCGTGTCTATGGCGGGCTTGTAAATCTCTACGCGCTGCTTGGCAAACCGCGCCCGCTTCAAGCGGCGTATAAGTTCTTCGGTCTTTCCCGAAAACATGGAGCCGCAAATCACTTCTATGCGGCCGCAGCGTTGGGTCTCTTCTCTGTATGGTTGCATGGGTTATCTATTTTCGGGCGAAAGCTTGCGCCCTTGCTTTTTGCAATGAAAAATGAAACAAAAATATTATTCTCCGATTTTACTTACCGTGTTCTTGATTTGCTCGCCCAAGCCGATGGTATAGCCCTGGGAGGCAAAGACCACGCGGTTGAAGGTATCGCCGAGCACGATGAGCGGCAGTTCGCTGCCCTGCGCCAGCGTGCCGCCGAAGAGGTCGCGTGCCACTGCGCCGGTGCTGTCGATACCAAACGAAAGGGTGCCCGGCAGGGCGGTGAACTCGGCGCGGTTTTTCTCAAAGCGTTGCCATTCTTCCTGTGAGGCAAATAATAATAAGATGGGGCGGCCCCAGGCTTCGAGGTCGCCGCGCAGTTTTTCCAAATCGTGCAGCACGTGGTTGGTGGGTTCGTGGTTGGCGCGGATAAGCCCCACGACGAAATAGCCGCGCCCCGTGTGCGCCAGTACGGACTGCTCCTTGCGGGCGGCGAGGTCGAAGTAGCGGTTTTCAGAGTTGAACGAGCCGATCACCTGCACCGCCTCCTTGTCCTCGCGCATCACGAGCGGCACTTCCGTCTCCCCATTGGCCGCTACCGAGAACGCGGCGAGGCGTGCCAGCACGCTGCCGTCGGCAAGGCGCGTGCCGGAGGCGAGCAGATAGTCGCCGGCATCAGCCTTCACGCCCTTTTGGAACGTTTGCGCGGTGGTGGCATCTTCGGGATAGTTTTGCAGCACGGGCAGTCCGTCGGCAAGGCGGCTGAGCGTGAACTGATAGTAATAGCCGGGATTTTCCATATAGCGGCGCGGCTCATAGGCGAGGCGCAGCGTGCCTTGCGGCGCGGCGGGCGATTGGGCGGCAGCCGAGAGTTCCACCGTTTGCCACGGCAGGGCGGCCTCGTCGCCCGAGGCAAGCAGTTCGGCGGAAGCGAGATATTGCACCTTGCCCGTCACCTCGTCGATGCGCGCCGGAATGCCCAGCGAGCGTGCCATTGCCACGAAGAGCAAGGCCTTGCCTTTGCGGTCGGTGCAGCCGTAGGTGAAGGCCGAGGCCGGCGACTCGCAATAGCCTTGCGGATTCCACAGGGTGTCGAGGAGCAGGCCACGCACCTTGCCAGCCAAGGCAACAGGCCCGGCGCGGAACCAAGCAGCATCGTCCCTTGAAATATTCTTTGCGAAAAAAGAGCGCCACGGCGTGAGCAATTCGTTGGCAATCCGCGGGCAGGACACATATTTATAATAGAGCGTCTTGGCTTCTGCCGAGAACGCAGCGGGGGCGTCGGGCGTGGCTGTGAGGTGGTCGGCTAAGACGGCGGGCGAGAAGTCGCGCAGGTCTTTGTCGGAAAGGGTGAGGAGCGTGGCAATGGTTTTCTCTTCGGGGTAGGCGCAGAGCGTTTGTTCCAATGCCTGCCAGTTGCCGCACGATTTTACCATCAGGGGGCGCACGGCGGCATAGTCCAGCCCGTGGCTTTGGCAGAAGGCAGCCGTTTCGGCGGAGTCGGGAAACGTCCTGACGTAAGCCGTGCGGATAGAATCCTCATGCGCCAGGCGGCGCAGGTTGAGCGCGGCGGCTTTAGGCGAGACCTCCGGCACGTTGTTCTTTCCGCGCGGCGGCGTGAGCGTGAATTCTTCTACAAATTGCTCTCCTGCGCGGCGGTTGAGGCGCACGGTGGCCAGTGCGTCCTTTGTGGCCGTTACCTGCGCGAAGCCGTAGTGCTCGCCGTCCGTAGCCCATGCCACGAGGTCGCCCAAACCCGAAAGGATGGAGGCACGGCCGGCGGCATCGGTGCGCGTACGGAACACGGTGTAAAGTTCTCCGTAATTATAGAGTTTGAACTCTACGCGCACGTCTGCGGCAGGCTGGCCCGCGCTGTCGAGCACCTGCACCGTGGAACGCGCCGTCTCGGCATAGTTGGCGGTGACGTTGATTTCCGTATAGCACGCCGTGCGGGCGATCACGTCCTCCGGGCCGTCGTAACGGCCGAACACTTTGGTGTGCATCAGCATGCCGCGCGAGGCGGGCTTGTTGAACCAGCCGAGATTGAGCACCGGCTCCGGCTCGCACGCGCCGAGGAAGTACCAGTGTCCGTCCACGTAGACTTCTACCCAGGCATGGTTGTCATCGGTATGCGCCCAGCGCGGCGTATAGACCTGACGCGCGGGAATGCCCACGGCGCGGAGCGCGGCCACCGTGAAGGTACTCTCTTCGCCGCAGCGCCCCGTGGCGGTGCGCATAGAGGCGAGCGGCGAGGAGGTGCGGGCATCGGAGGGCTTGTATGTGACGTATTCGTGACACCAATGGTTCACCTCCAAAGCCGCCTCGCGCATCGCCAGTCCCTGCACGCGGGCTTTGAGTTCTTCGTAGCACGCCGTGCGAAACGTGTCGAGGTTTTCGTTGTTCACCCGCACGGGCAGCACGAAGTGCCGCCATTCCCTTTCGGGCACGTCCTTGCCCCAGGGCATCTCGCGGCGGGCACGCAGGGCGCACGCCGTTTGCGCGGCATAGTATTCGGGAGCGTAGTCCGTCACGTCGGGGCGCGGCATATAGGCATAGAGGAAGGTGAGCGCGCGGCGTTCGTCGTCGTTTTTGGCCAAAGCCAACGCCTGCGTCGCATGCTTGCATTTGCCTTTGGCATAACGGGCCTTGAAATCGGCCTGCGCCTGTGCGTCGGCATCGCCGCCCTGCTCCACGGCGGCAGCTATGGCGGGGCGTGCGGCAAATGCCGTCTGTGCGGAAAGCACGGCGGCGGCGAAGAAAATAATCGGGAGAAATTTCATAGGAAAAGAAAGGAAAAAGTATAAGTGCTGCAAAAATATAAAAAAATATCGGTCTATCTTAGC
>JBJEAH010000013.1:0-3578 GCA_051868815.1 Alloprevotella sp. | reverse complement strand
GTTACCGTCGCTACGCTCCGTAGTGCCTTCCAGGCACTTAGTATAAATCACGCTCCGCACAGAAAAAAAAAGAGGCGTTTGCATGCTTTTGCAAACGCCTCAGCTAATCCATATTGGGCGCATTGCTGCGCCCAATAATTATTGCCTTATTCAAACAAGTTTGCGGCATTCTCGCCCGCCGCCTCTACGGCATTGCCGGCCGGCTGCTCGGCAGCGGCGGGGTCTGCGCCCGTGCCCATGAGGTCATCGCCCACAAACGTGCTGTCGGCAGAGAGGCTGTCGGTCTCCTCGGCAGGCGGGGCAAAATAGCCTTGGTAAGAAGACGGGGCAATGTCTTCCTTCGGCGCGGGATATTTGAGCAGGTATTTGTCTTTCAGGCTCTCGTCTTCCAGCACCTTTTTCATAAACAGCCCGAAGATGGGCAATGCCGTGCGGCTGCCCTGGCCGAGGCGGCCGGTGCGGAAGTGGATGCTGCGGTACTCGCCGCCCACCCACGCGCCGCCCACCAAACCGGGCGTTACGCCGATGAACCAGGCATCGGAATGGTTGTTGCTCGTGCCGGTCTTGCCGCCGAAGTCGAGCTGGTTGCCATAGCGGCCCAAGTAGGCCGAGCCGCCGAGGGTCTGCGACGTGCCGCCGCCGTCGCGCACGCCGGCCTCGAGGAGCTTTTGCATATAGAAGGCGGCGCGGTAAGGCAGGGCGCGGCGTTCTTCATGCTTCGCCTCGTACACGGTGCGCCCGTCGGCATCTACAATCTTGGTGACCAGCACGGGGGCAACGTGCATGCCGTCGTTGGCCACGGAGGCATAGGCGTTGACCATCTCAAAGAGCGTCACGTCGTTGGAACCGAGGGCCAGCGCGGGGGCATTCTCGAGTTTCGAAGTTATGCCCATGTCGTGCGCCGTCTGTATCACGTTGTCGATGCCTACCTCTTGTCCGAGTTTTACGGCAATGGTGTTGACGCTTTGCGCGAAGGCGGCGCGAAGGGGAATGTTGGCGTTGGAGAAATGTCCGTTGGCGTTGTGCGGCTGCCAAATGGTGTTTTTACCCTGTGCGGGGTCGTAGACCTCCATACGTATGTAAGAATCGGTGATGCGCGCATCTGCCGGCGTCCAGCCCTGCTTCATGGCGGTGGCATATACGAATAGTTTGAACGTGGAACCGGGCTGGCGCATGGCCTGCACCTTGTCGTATTTCCAAGTCTTGAAATCAATGTCGCCCACATAGGCACGCACATAGCCCGTCTGCGGCTCCATGGCCACGAAGCCCGTGTGCATATATTTCACCATATAGCGAATGGAGTCCATCGTGCTCATCTCTTCGTACTTCACCCTACCCTCTTCGCCGTAGCTGAAGAGTTTGACGCGGTGGGGCTTGTTCATGTAATGGCGCACGGAGTCGGGGTTGTTGGGAAAGCGTGCCACGAGCATCTTGTAGGCATCGCTTCGGCGGGCGATGTCTTCTATGAAATTCGGAATGACGTTGCCCTTTGCATCTCGCCAAGGGTCGCCGAGGCCGCGCCAATGGTTGTCGAAAGAGCGTTGCACGTTCTGCATCTGCTCGTCCACCGCCTCTTCGGCGTAACGCTGCATGCGGCTGTCGAGCGTGGTGTAGATTTTCAGTCCGTCGCGGTCGAGGTCGAGGTCGGGGCAATGCTCGCGCACGTAGTCCTTCACCGCTTCGCGGAAATAGAGCGCAGTGCCCTGATATGCGTTTTCAACACTGAAATTCAACTTAATGGGTTGTTCTTTGAGTGCTTCACAAGCCTCTTTGGTAGTAATGGCCACATTGGGAAAATGCTCTGCGAGTTCCTTGCGGTGGGCATACATGTTGTCTAAAACGGTGTTGCGGCGTTTCAGACTGTTCTGGGGATTGATCTTCGGGTTATAGGCCGACGTGGCTTTGAGCAACCCCACGAGCACAGCGGCCTCCTCGGGCTTGAGCTGCGAGGGCGTGGTGTTGAAATAGGTTTTGGCGGCCGTCTTGATGCCGAAAGCGTTGGAGCCGAAGTCGACCGTGTTGGCGTACATCTCGAGAATTTCGTTTTTCGTGCAGAGCAGTTCCAACTCGGTGGCGATGATCATCTCCTTGCTCTTCATGATGAGAATGCTCAGCCCCGGCACCTTGCCGAGCAAGCCGGTGGAATATTGCGTGCGTACGCGGAACATATTCTTTACCAGTTGCTGCGAAATGGTGGAAGCACCTCGGGCGCGGCCCTGCGTAGCATCTTTCAGCGCGGCAAAGAGCCCCTGCACGTCTACGCCGTGGTGGTCGTAGAAGCGTTCGTCTTCGGTAGAAATAAGTGCCTGGAAGAACACGCTGTTGATAGAGTCGTAAGGCACGGGCGAGCGGTTCTCGTTGAAGAACTTGCCGAGAAGTTTGCCGTCCGCGCTATACATTTCCGACGCCATTGCAGTCTTTGGATTGCGGATTTCGCTGATTGACGGCGATTTGCCGAAAAGCCAGAAGAGATTGCAGGTGACGGCGACAGCATACAATATTATAAATGCGAAAAACGAAACAATGGCCGCCAATGTTTTTCGCCACCAAGGACGGCCTGCGAACTGTCCCTTGTACCAACGCCATGCGGCGGCCAATGCCTTTTTTAATTTCGACCAGCCCGCCTTTACGGCTTTAAGAAAAGTACCCATATTAAAACTATCTTATAAGGAAGTACCTGATTAGATAGTGCAAAGTTAGTGCAAGGCGAGAGAAAAGCAAAACGCAAAAGCGTATTTTTGTAAACGCCCCGAATCGTAATCATGCTTCGCCCATAACAAACGCCTTAATGTCGTCGATAATCTTGCGATACAGCGGGCAATCGGTATAGGCAAGGTTCTTGCGGAGCATTTCGTCGATGGGCGACGAGGCGTGGGCGTAGGCAGAAAGTTCGTTTTGCAACTGCGTAGCGTGTTCCGCCAGCCGGCGTATCTCGCGCTCGCGCTCCTTGCGCAGCACGTCGCAAACGGCAGAGAGCATCGGCGTGACCACGCCGTCGAACAAGTCGTGCCCGCGCATATACATATAAGTTGTCTGCGGTGTGAGACCGAGGGCGAGCAACTCGTTCCAAAGCGGTTTATAGGTGCGGCGACCCTGCGGATACGACTTTTGCAGGCGGCTGATCTTGCCATTGACAAGGTGGCGCAGGCGGGCAAGCGTCTGCTCGGGATGGTGCAGGTTGACCTCCGTGAGCGTCACCACCCGCGCAAAGTCGAGCAGGGAGAACTGCTTGTAAGCACCGTAGCGGTACGCCCACACGTTCCAGACAAACAGCGGCCAAATGATTTCGGAATATTCAGAGAGAAAACGCTCAAGATCAAAAACGTTGCGGTCGTTGAGCGTAGCCATGACGCAAACGTTGTGCAAGGTGGGCGCGTAGCACTGGAAGTTCTCGATTGCATAAGCGTATGTGTGGAACACGTAAGGGTTCGTGCAAACTATCTTTGAGTTTTCCGTAACGCCTTGCAGCACATAGTCGTAATCGGCATCTACGCAAGCAATCATGTATTTGCCGAGGCGCGGCCCGAGGTCGTTGGCAAGGGCTATCTTCTTACCTTTTGAAAGCGAGTGGCGCGAGG
>JBJEAH010000012.1:0-18483 GCA_051868815.1 Alloprevotella sp. | reverse complement strand
TTATTCTATCATCTTCCCACAGGGGCAAGCCCCTGTGCTTTGTTATTAAGCCCTTGCAGGGCTACATGCACATTTTGACACAGCCCCCCTACTTCTCCAGCCATCGGTCGATGAGTTTCCTTGCGAGGCTCACCTTGCCCGGTATGGCCGGTAGGTTTTGTCGCGAGAACCAGCCGCCCTTGTTGAGTTCGGAGCGTTGGAGGATGATGTCTTCGTCGTCCGTTTCCGCTTCAAAGCCAATCATCAGGCCGCAGGGAAAGGGCCAGGGCTGCGATGCCACGTAGCGGAGATTTCTGATGCGCAGTCCCGTTTCCTCCATCACCTCGCGCGCCACGCACTCCTCCAGCGTTTCGCCCGTTTCCACGAAGCCCGCCACAAGTCCGTAGTAGTCGCCGCGGAAGTTCTTGCTTTGCACCAGCAGTATCTCCTCGCCGCCGCGCCGTGTCACCGCCACAATGATCGCCGTCTGCAACGCCGGCCACACCTCATTGCCGCAGTGCGTGCATCGCTTCGAGATGTCCGTGTGCATCGCCATCGGTGCGCCGCAGCGGCCGCAGTGGCGTGTCGTCTTGTCCCAATAAAGCAGTTCGGCAGCCTTGCCCGCCATTATATATATATTGTGTGGCAGCAGATCAAACGCCGCCCGCAGTCCCACGCGGTGCAACCCTTTGGCCGGTTCGGCATCCGCCGGCAGCGAAAGGGCGCGGCAGGGCTGTCCGTCCAAGTCGGGCAGGCGCAGTGCGCCTTCTAATTCGGGGAATGTAGGTATTTCGTTTTGCTCCGTGAGCAAAAGGTCGTTTTCGATAAAGAGAAAACAAAGCATAGTTCGTTTTGGTATACGAGTGTACAAGCAAACGAGTAAGCGAGACAAATCACTTGTTGAATTATTGAATTGCAAGACATTCCTGTCTTGTTTACTCGTCTGCTCGTTTACTTTTTTACTAAATATAATTCTAAAAAAGCGTCCGGCGCAGCCTTTTGCGGTGCAGCCGGACGCATATTATTTATGGTTGCTTATTAAATGCCGAGGCTTGCCTTTACTGCTTCCACCTTTTTAAGGGCTTCTTCGCGGGCGGCTTCGTATTCGCAGGCACATTTCATGGCGCCCTTTACTTCCATGTAGAACTTAATCTTCGGTTCCGTGCCGGAAGGACGAACGCTCACCTTAGTGCCGTCCTCCGTGTACCATTGCAGCACGTTCGAGGCTTCGGGCATGTCAAGCGGCGTGGCGTTGCCGTCGGCATCGTATGCCGTGAGCGTGCCGAAGTCCTTGGTGCACACCACCTTCGAACCGGCAAGTTCCGTGGGACGGTTGGCGCGGAAGTTTTCCATCATGGCTTTGATTTCGTCGGCACCGCTCTTGCCCGGCTTCACCACGTTGATGGTCTTGTTCACGCTAAGGCCATATTCCTTATAAATGTCCATCAGCACGTCGTAGAGCGTCTTGCCGTTGTCCTTCGCCCATGCGCAGATTTCGGCCAGCAGGGAGCAGGCGCTTACGGCATCCTTGTCGCGCACGAAGTCCTCGGCCAGGAAGCCGTAGCTCTCTTCGCCGCCGCCGATGTACTGCAGTTTGCCCTCGTCGAGGCGGATTTGGCGGGCAATCCACTTGAAGCCCGTGTAGCAGTCGTACATCTTGATGTTGTTCTTGTCGGCAATGGCCTTGATGAGTTCGGTCGTCACGATGGTCTTGACGATAAACTCGTTGCCCTGCATCTTGCCCTGCGCCTTGCGGTTCATAATGATGTAGTAGAGGAAGATCATGCAGGTTTGGTTACCGTCGATGAGCACCCATTCGCCCTTGTCGTTCTTGCAGGCCATACCCACGCGGTCGGCGTCGGGGTCGGAGGCCATCACGATGTCGGCATCGAGTTTCTTGGCCAGGTCGAGCGCCATAGAGAGAGCCTCGCCGTTTTCGGGGTTCGGGCTTACCACGGTGGGGAAGTTGCCGTCGGGGATCATCTGCTCGGGCACCGTGTTCACATTCTCAAAGCCCCATGTTTTGAGCGACTGCGGAATGAGCATCTTGCCCGTGCCGTGGAGCGGCGTGTACACAATCTTCAAATCCTTCTGGCGGGCGATGCATTCGGGGTCGATAGAAAGCGTATGCACCTTTTCGAGATAGATGTCATCAATCTCTTTGCCGATGATTTCAATCAGTTCGGGCTTGCCCTCGAAACGGATGTCGGCCACGCTCACCTTGTTCACCTCGTCGATGATACCCTTGTCGTGGGGTGCGAGCACCTGTGCGCCGTCGTCCCAATAAGCCTTGTAGCCGTTGTATTCCTTCGGGTTGTGGCTGGCTGTGAGGATAATGCCGCTCTGGCAGCCGAGGTGGCGGATGGCAAACGACATTTCAGGCGTGGGGCGCATGTCGTCGAAGAGGTACACCTTGATGCCGTTGGCAGAGAAGATGTTGGCGGCCGTTTCGGCGAAGAGGCGGCTGTTGTTGCGGCTGTCGTGGCCCACTACCACCTTGATTTCGTCGAGGTCCTTGAAGTTCTTGTTCAGATAGTTCGAGAGTCCTTGCGTGGCCGCGCCCATCGTATAGATGTTCATGCGGTTCGTGCCCGGTCCCATAATGCCGCGCAGTCCGCCCGTGCCGAATTCGAGGCTGCGATAGAAAGCGTCGATGAGCGGCGTCTTGTCCTCGTTTTCAAGCATGGCTTTCACGCCGGCTTTCGTTTCTGCATCGTAGAGCGGCGAGTCGAGCCACGACTGCGCCACTTGTTCACACTGTTTGAGCGTTTCGTTTTCCATAGATTTTTATCAAGATATTTTATAAATTAGATGAGTGTCATATATGATAATGCAAAACTACGAAAAAACTGCAAATGCAAGCCAGCGGCGGCAAAGAATTTAGCCTTGAAAGAAAATAAGGCAGAAAATCGCGAAACCTTTTGCCGCAATCTTTAATCCAAGGGCGGCAGCGCGATCAAGAAGAAAAATCTTCCTTTCCCCGAGCAAATTTTCCCTTTCTGCCTGATATTTTTTACTATCTGCGCAGATATTTTTTGTTACAAACTTTGTAACATGTATTACAAACTTTGTAATATGTGTTACAAAGTTTCTAACATGTGTTACAAACTTTGTAACAAAAACTTTCTTATAGGATAGGAAAAAATATCTGCCTGAAAATAAAAATTATCTCCGGGCAAATAAGAAATATCAGGCAGAGAGTGCGAGTAGGGGCGTTTTGCAAAACGCCCGCCAAGTGCGCCATGTGGCACAAATCAATGATGCAATCATTTTCCGGGCGTTTTGCAAAACGCCCCTACTCGTGAGACCTTATTTGGGCAATTCAACGAAGAAGTAAGTCAATGTTAAGTTAATTATACTTCGTAAAAACCGCGTCTGAAACTAATTATATTTCGTAAAAACGCGATTTATTACTAATTATGTTTCGTAAAACAGAGAGAAAACGTAACTTTGCAAGCAGATAAATAGCGAAACTATGGAACAGACACTAGTACAGCAAAACCCGCATTGGAACGGAAAGCAGTATGGCGGCATCGTGGAAAGGACAATCATGCGCAACCTGCGCGAGAAACAGGGCCTGCCGCATATCCAAATCCTGACAGGCGTGCGCAGATGCGGCAAGTCGACGGCGTTCAAACTCCTGATCAACGATTTGCTCAAGGCAGGCGTTTCGCCAAAGGCGATACTGAACGTGAACCTCGATGCGCCTGCTTTTATCCCGTATTGGGCAGAGCCGGGCAGGTTGCAGCAAATAGTAGACACCGCCGAACGGCTGACGGAAACGAGCGTGGAATGGCTGTTCCTCGACGAGATACAGCAGGTGACGGACTGGGAAGTGTTTGTGAAAGCCGCCTACGATGCCCGCCGCTTTCGGAAAATCTATATCACGGGCTCAAACTCCAATCTCCTTGCCAACCGTTTCTCTTCGATGCTCGCAGGCAGATATTTCGCCAATGAGATGCGCCCGTTCAGTCTGAAAGAAGTCTTCGCCGCCTCCGGCGTGGAGACTTTGCTCGAAGGCTATCAAAAAACGCCCCTGCTACTGCGCCTGACAAGCAGTTGCATCAAGTACGGCGCGTTTCCCGAAATCGTTTTAGGCAAGATGGGCGAAAGCGTAAAGGCGGAACTCCTGCGCAGCTATTTCGACTCAATCGTTCAGAAAGACTGCATTATATACAACGCCGTGCGCGACCCGCACCTCTTCTATCGCGCCGTGAACTATCTGCTGCAAAATGCGGGCAATCGCTTTTCGCCGCAACAGCTCGGTAAGGCTATCGGAAGCAATGAGAATACCATGAACGCCTATCTCAACTATCTTTGCGACAGTTATATATGCAGCGATATACGTAATTTCTCATATTCGCAAAAAGAAACGAAACGCTCCGACCACAAATGCTATTGTATCGACAATGGTCTGATGCAGGCAAATACGCTGCGCTTCTCGCCCGACAACGGAAGGTTTTTTGAAAATCTTGTGTACAATGAACTCGTAAACAATGGCTACGAAAACATTTCGTTCGACAATAGTAAGGGCGAGTGCGACTTTCTCGCTTGGCGCGATGGCGGACTGCATGCTTTCCAGGCGTGTTACGAATTGACGGAGCAAAATCGCCGCCGCGAACTGGCTGGTTTGACTGTGCCGCAAACCGCCCTCGCTTCGCAAACCGTTATTACTTATAACCAGAAGGAAGATGCTGACGGCGTGCGCGTCCGTCCGCTTTGGGAGTGGGTGCTTGAAGAGAAACAGGCATAAGAGGCCCAGCCGTTTGGGGCTGCAAGCAACTCCCGCCGATACCCCTAAATCTTTGCTTTCCTATGGAAAATGTGCAAAATCTCACGTTTTTCCTATGAAAAATGTGCGAAATCCCACGTTTTTCATAGGAATAATGTTTTTCATGTTGTGCTCGCCTTGCGCTATATTTATAGAAGAAAGGCTGCGGCTCGGCAATTCAAGTAGACTTGATTGCGCTCGCTTTCCACTGTCCCTTACTCCAAAAATCGGATTTGCTTGTAAGAAAAACGGGGCGTTGCTTGCAAGTTAGGCGGGCAAATGCTAATTTTGCAGTGCAAAAGAAAAACGACGTGAAAGGATACGACCTGACAATGCCTCCCGCAGGGCAGGAAAATCACGCATATTTATATTTATAGAAAGTGCAGGAGAGAGAATCGCCGCCGGCGGTTTGCTCTCCCTTTTGGCGTTGTTTGGATTTTGCGAAATATAGATTGTTAGGAATAATTCATTAAAAGATTTTTCTTTTGCACCGCTTGTGACCAATAGATTGCGAGCAATAAATATTTTATAAACAACAATATAACACTTAAAGAGCTATGAACTTTACCCTGTTTGTTACAGCATTGCTGACAGGTATCGCATTCGTGGCCGTCGTGACGCTTCTGGCAAAACTCATTGCGCCGCGCAGCTTCAATGCGCAGAAGGAAGAGGCTTACGAGTGCGGCGTGCCCACACGCGGCAAGAGCTGGATGCAGTTCCGCGTGGGTTACTACCTCTTCGCCATTCTCTTCCTGATGTTCGACGTGGAAACGATGTTCCTCTTCCCGTGGGCCGTCGTGATGCGTACGCTCGGGCCGGCAGGTCTCGTTAGCGTGCTCTTCTTCCTGTTTATCTTAGTTCTGGGCCTCGCTTACGCCTGGAGGAAAGGAGCTTTGAAATGGCAGTAATGAAGAAACCCCACATCAAGTCGATACCCTACGAGGAGTTTAACGACAATGAAACTTTTGAGCAACTGGTTGCCAAACTCAATGAGCACGGCACTAACGTCATCGTGCGCAGTCTCGACGAACTGATTGACTGGGGACGCAGCAATTCCCTCTGGCCCCTCACGTTTGCCACGAGCTGCTGCGGCATTGAGTTTATGGCCGTCTGCGCCGCCCGCTACGACATCGCCCGCTTCGGCTTCGAAGTGACGCGCAACAGCCCCCGACAGGCAGACGTGATCCTTGTGAGCGGCACGATTACCACGAAGATGGCCCCCGTGCTCCGTCGCCTCTACGACCAGATGGCAGACCCGAAATACGTGGTTGCCATCGGCGGCTGCTCTATCTCCGGCGGCCCGTTCACGAAGTCGTACCACGTGGTGAACGGCGTGGACCAAATCATTCCCGTAGACGTCTACGTGCCCGGCTGCCCGCCGCGCCCCGAAGCGTTCCTCTACGGCATGATGCAACTGCAGCGCATCGTGAAGGTGGAAAACTTCTTCGGTACCACTAACCGCAAGGAGAAAGACCCCTACCGCGCAGCCGCTGCCGAAAAAGAAGAAGAAATCTTAAATCAACAGGAACAGGCATGAGCGAAGAACTGAAACCCAAGGCTGCTGCCCCCGCAACGCCGGAAGCAGCACCCAAAGCACCGGCAGCCGCTCCCAAGAAGCCTGCCGCACCTGCCGCCGCCGCGCCCGCAGCACCGGCAGAAAACGACTGCCATGTGCGCACCATTGAGCGCGCCGACTTCCGAAAGGAAATGGAACGCCTGCATAAGGAGGAGAAAATGGACTTCCTTGAATGCCTCACGGGCATCGACCGCGAGGACGACGGGCTGGCAGTCATCTATCATCTCGAATCCACCACGACCGGCAAGCGCACCTGCGTGCAGGTGGTTTGCGAAGGACGCGAAACGCCCATCGTGCCCACGGTGAGCGACCTTTGGGACATTGCAAACATCTACGAGCGCGAGGTCTACGACTTCTACGGCATCATCTTCACCGGCCACCCCGATATGCGCCGCATCTATATGCGCGAGGACTGGGTGGGCTATCCCTTCCGCAAGGACGACGAGACGGAGAAGAACAACCCCCTGCGCATGACCAACGAGCCGCTCGCCGACACCACCGACACCTACACCCTCGCCGCCGACGGCACGCTCACGAAAGAGCAGCGCAATATCTTCGGCGAGGAAGACTACGTGGTGAACATCGGACCGCAGCACCCCTCCACCCACGGCGTGCTCCACTTCCGCGTGTGCCTGCAAGGCGAGGTGATTAAAAAGATTGATCCCATACTCGGCTATATCCATCGCGGCGTTGAGAAAATCAGCGAGCAGATGACTTATCCGCAGACGCTCGCCCTCACCGACCGCCTCGACTATCTCGGCGCCATGCAGAACCGCCACGCGCTCTGCATGTGTATCGAAAAGGCCATGGGCGTCGAGGTGAGCGACCGCGTGAAGGTGATCCGCACCATCATGGACGAGCTGCAGCGTATCGACTCGCACATTCTCTTCTTCTCCTGCCTCGCGCAAGACCTCGGCGCAACCACTGCGTTCCTCTACGGCTTCCGCGACCGCGAGAAGATACTCGACATCTTCGAGGAAACCTGCGGCGGCCGCCTTATCCTCAACTACAACACCATAGGTGGCGTGATGGCGGATATTCACCCCAACTTCCAGAAGCGCGTCAAGGAGTTCATCCCCTACATGCGCAAGAACATCAATGAATATTTCGACATCTTCATCAACAACGTCATCTTCCAGCACCGCGCCAAGGGCATCGGCACGCTCACCAAGGAACAGTGCATCGCTTTCGGCTGCACCGGCGGCACAGGCCGCGCGGCAGGCTGGCACAACGACGTGCGCAAGCGTATGCCCTACGCCGCCTACGACCGCGTGCAGTTCAACGAAGTGACGCGCACCGAGGGCGACAGCTATGCCCGCGTGCTGGTTCGTATGGACGAGATTTTGGAAAGCCTCAATATCATCGAGCAACTCATCGACAATATCCCCGAAGGCAACTACCGCGAGAAGATGAAACCCATCATCAAGGTGCCCGCCGGCACGTACTACACGGCCGTCGAAGGCAGCCGCGGCGAGTTTGGCGTGCTGCTCGAAAGCAAGGGCGACAAGTCGCCTTACCGCCTGCACTACCGCTCTACGGGCCTGCCGCTCGTGGCAGTGATGGACACGGCCTGCAAGGACCATCTCCTCGCCGACCTTATCACCATCGGCGGCACGGTGGACTACGTTGTGCCCGATATTGACCGATAAGCGGCGGTGCCCGCCAATGCCGCTCTATACATATAATATATATATGGTGCGGCGGGCGGGGCGCAGTTACCCAATTCAATAAAAAAGACAAACGAATAAATAAACATTTATGTTCGACTTTCAAATAGTATCCACTTGGCTGCACGGCGTGCTCACGGGCGTAATGCCCGAGTGGGCGGCCATACTGACCGAGAGCGTACTGGTGGCGTTGCTCATCATCACGCTTTATGCCGTGTTCGCCATTGTCCTCATCTATATGGAGCGCAAAGTCTGTGCGTTCTTCCAGTGCCGCCTCGGTCCGATGCGCGTGGGTAAATGGGGACTTTTGCAAGTGTTCAGCGACGTGTTCAAGATGCTGACCAAAGAAATCATCGAGATGCGCCAGAGCGACCGCCTGTTGCACAACATGGCGCCCTTCCTCGTTGTGACGGCTTCAATGACCACTTTCGCCTGCCTGCCTTGGAACATGGGCGGACACATCATCGACTTCAACGTCGGCGTGTTCTTCTTCCTTGCCATCGGCTCGATTGGCGTGGTGGGCATCTTGCTCGCCGGCTGGAGCAGCAACAACAAGTACTCGCTCATCGGCGCCATGCGTAGCGGTGCGCAGATTATCAGCTACGAACTCTCGATTGGCATGGTGATGCTCACGATGATCTGCCTCACCGGCACGATGTCGTTCTCTGAAATCTGCCAGCAGCAGGCTGACTATGGCTGGAATATCCTGCGCGGTCACGTGCCCGCAGTGCTTGCCTTCATCATTTACCTCATTGCCGGCAACGCCGAGTGTAACCGCGGCCCGTTTGACCTGCCTGAGAGTGAGAGCGAGCTGACTGCCGGCTACCACACAGAGTATTCGGGTATGCACTTCGGCTATTACTACTTGGCCGAATACCTCAACCTCTTCATCTGCGCCGGTATGGCATCTACCATCTTCCTCGGCGGCTGGGCACCGATATACTTCCCCGGCCTTGAAGGCTTCAATGATGTTATGGCCATGATACCCGGCTGCGTGTGGTTTCTTGGCAAGACCTTCTTCGTAGTGTTCCTGCTGATGTGGGAGCGTTGGACGTTCCCCCGCCTGCGTATCGACCAAATCCTTTCGCTCGAATGGAAGTACCTGCTGCCCTTCACGATGGTGCTGCTCGTAGTAATGGCGCTTTGCGTATCGCTGGGCCTCACTTTCTAAGCCCTCTCCACATACAATATATAATATAGATATTTTGAAAATGGAAGAAAAATCATATTTTGAAGGACTGGCGTGCGGCATAAAGAGCTTGTGCACGGGTTTGAAGACCACGATGCGCGAATTCTTTACGCCGAAAATCACGGAGCAGTATCCCGAAAACCGCAAAGAACTGCAAATGTTCGAGCGTTTCCGCGGGTCGCTCACCATGCCCCATAACGAAAAGAACGAGCACAAGTGCATCGGTTGCGGACTTTGCCAAATGGCCTGCCCCAACGGCACTATTAACGTGACGAGCGAGTTCTACGAAACCGAAGACGGCAAGAAGAAAAAACGCCTCGTCAAGTACGAGTACAACCTCGGCTCGTGCATGTTCTGCCAACTCTGCACGCAGGCCTGCCCCCACGGCGCGATTGAGTTTGACCAAAGTTTTGAAAACGCTGTTTTCGACCGCGCCAAACTTATCAAGACCCTCAACCGCGAAGGCTCTAAGGTGCAAGAAAAATAACCCGTAGGGGCGTTTCGCGAAACGCCCGTCCACGCGCCGCAAGGCACGGCTGAAACGCCAATCGTTTACCGGCGTTTGCGAAGTCCCTACTGCTCACCCAACATCTTTAACAACATGAATTCAGAAAACATAATGTTCGTCATTTTGGCAGCGGTCATCGTGCTCTCGTCTATCGCAACGGTTGTGACCAAGAGCATCGTCCGCGCTGCCACGTACCTGCTCTTCGTGCTCCTCGGCACGGCAGGCCTGTACTTCCTGATGGGCTACACATTCCTCGGCTCCGTCCAAGTGATGGTCTATGCCGGCGGCATCATCGTGCTCTATGTGTTCTCCATTCTGCTCACCGAAGGAGGCAAGGACGAAGTGTTCAAGCGCAAGGCCAAGGACGCCTCTTGGGCGTTCCTGCTCTCGCTTGTGGGCTTCATCACCTTTATCTCCGTATTCCTGACCCACGGCTTCAAGGCCGCCGTGCTTAGCGCTCCGAGCGAAACGGCCTCCGCCGCCACCTCTATCAGCTCCATCGGCAGCAACATGCTCTCGACGGGCGAGAACGGCTATCTGCTTCCCTTCGAGGCAGTCAGCGTTTTGCTCCTCGCCTGCATCGTGGCCGGCTTGCTCATTGCCCGTAAACGTTAAACGATAAAAAGAATCACACACAACGCTATGATACATTTGGACTATATCCTGATTATCTCCGCCGTGATGATGTTTGCAGGCATCTTCGGTTTCCTCACCCGCCGCAGCACATTGGCCATATTGCTTTCCATCGAGTTGATGCTCAACGCAACGGACATCAACTTCGCAGTGTTCAACCGTATGCTCTACCCCGAGGGTTATGAAGGCTATTTCTTCGCGCTCTTCTCCATTGCCATTTCGGCTGCCGAGAGCGCCATAGCCATAGCAATCATGATCAACATCTACCGCATGCTCAAAAACATCTCTGTCGACGAGCTGCAGAAGATGAAGTGGTAGGCACAAGTTTACATACCCTCTAACAAGTTAAATTCAGATTATGGAATTATCATTTTTGATTTTGCTGATACCTTTCCTCTCCTTCCTCGTTTTGGGAATTTGCGGAAAATGGTTCAGCCACAAAGTGGCAGGGCTTATCGGCACCTGCTGTCTGCTCGCAGTCGCCGCGCTCTCTTACAGCGTAGCCTTCGAGTATTTCTTCCAGACCGAACGGACTGCCGAGGGCGTGCTTCCCACGCTTGTGCCCTACAACTTCACGTGGCTGCCCTTCTTCGTTGAAGGCTTGCACTTCGACATGGGCATCATGCTCGACCCGATTTCCGTGATGATGCTGATTGTCATCTCCACCGTGTCGCTCATGGTCCACATTTACTCCTTCGGCTACATGCACGGCGAGCGCGGTTTCCAGCGTTACTACGCTTTCCTCAGCCTCTTCACGATGTCGATGCTCGGCCTCGTAGTTGCCACAAACATTTTCCAGATGTACCTCTTCTGGGAATTGGTAGGTGTTTCGTCCTATCTGCTCATCGGCTTCTACTTTACTTCGCCCGCAGCGATTGCCGCTTCCAAGAAGGCTTTCATTGTGACGCGTTTCGCCGACATGTTCTTCCTGATCGGTATCCTCATCTACGGGTTCTACTGCCGTTCCTTCGGGTTTGAGTTCAACGAGGCAGGTTTTGCCCAGGGCAGTTTCATGCTTCCCACGGCTTTGGTGCTGATGTTTATCGGCGGTGCCGGTAAGAGTGCCATGTTCCCCCTGCACATTTGGTTGCCCGATGCCATGGAAGGCCCCACGCCCGTGTCAGCCCTTATCCACGCTGCTACGATGGTCGTTGCCGGCGTGTTCCAAGTGGCTCGTCTCTTCCCGTTGTGGATACAGTATGCCCCCGAAGCTTTGAGCGTCGTTGCTTGGGTGGGCGCGTTCACCGCTTTCTATGCCGCCGCCGTGGCTTGCGCCCAGAGCGACATCAAGCGTGTGCTCGCTTTCTCTACCATTTCGCAAATCGCCTTTATGATGGTGGCGCTCGGCGTATGCACCGAGTTGACCACGGGTCATGAGCACGTGGGCAGCCTCGGCTACATGGCTTCCATGTTCCACCTCTTCACCCACGCCATGTTCAAGGCATTGCTCTTCCTCGGCGCGGGCTGCATCATCCACGCCGTGCACAGCAACGAGATGAGCGCGATGGGCGGGCTGCGCAAGTACATGCCCATCACCCACTGGACGTTCCTCATCGCCTGCCTTGCCATTGCCGGCATACCTCCCTTCTCGGGCTTCTTCTCGAAAGATGAAATCCTCACCGCCGCCTTTGCCTACCACCCCGCAATGGGCTGGATCATGACAGGCATCGCCGCCATGACGGCTTTCTATATGTTCCGCCTCTACTTCGGCATCTTCTGGGGCACGGAGAACAAGGAACTCCATGCGCACCACACGCCGCACGAGGCTCCCTGGACGATGACCTTCCCGCTCATCTTCCTCGCCGCCGTTACCTGCGTGGCAGGCTTCATCCCCTTCGGCCACTACGTGAGCGCTGACGGCCGGCTCTACGATATCCACCTCGACTGGAACGTGGCAGGCACGAGCATCGTGATTGCCATCGCTTCTATCGCCCTCGCCACATATATATATATGGGTGAAAAGCAGCCCGTGGCCAAGGCCATGCAGGAAAAGTTCGAGAAGCTCCACCGCTGGGCGTACAAGCGCTTCTACATGGACGAGGTGTACCAGTACATCACGCACCGCATCATCTTCGCCCGTATTTCCAAGCCAATCGCCTGGTTCGACCGCCACGTCGTGGACGGCTTCTTCGACTTCCTCGCTTGGGGCACCAACGCCCTCGGCGATCAGATACGCGGCTTGCAGAGCGGCTCCGTACAGAAATACGCTTTCGTGTTCCTCTTGGGTATCATCATCTTGCTCTTAATTATGATATTATAAGCCATGGATAATATATTGTTCTTATCATCTTTCGTATTCATCCCGCTGGTGATGCTCTTCGGCCTCTGGGTGGCCCGCAGCATCAACCAAGTGCGTGGCGTGATGGTGGCAGGCAGCACGGCCTTGCTCGCGCTCTCCGTCTACCTCACCATACGTTTCCTCGGCGACCGCGCCGCCGGCATCGCCGACGAAATGCTCTACACCGGCGCAATCAGCTGGTTCGAGCCGCTTAATATTAAGTATTCCGTGGGTGTAGACGGCATTTCGGTTGCCATGCTCCTGCTTTCGTCCGTGATCGTCTTCACCGGCACGTTTGCTTCCTGGCAGCTCAAGCCGCTCACAAAAGAATACTTCCTTTGGTTCACGCTCCTCTCAATGGGTGTGTTCGGCTTCTTCATCACCGTGGACATGTTTGCCATGTTCATGTTCTACGAAATCGCGCTCATTCCCATGTACCTCCTGATTGGCGTGTGGGGCAGCGGCCGCAAGGAATATTCCGCCATGAAGCTCACGCTCATGCTTATGGGCGGTTCCGCTTTCCTCATGTGCGGCATCTTCGGCATCTTCTACGGCTCGGGCGCAGCCACGATGAACATCGTTGAGATCGCCAACCAGACGGGCGGTGCCCACGCCATCGACTTCACGCAGCAGTGCATCTGGTTTCCCCTCACCTTTATCGGTTTCGGCGTGCTCGGCGCACTCTTCCCCTTCCACACATGGAGCCCCGACGGTCACGCCTCCGCGCCTACCGCCGTTTCTATGCTCCACGCCGGCGTGCTGATGAAGCTCGGAGGCTACGGCTGCTTCCGCATCGCCATGTACCTCATGCCCGAGGCTGCCAACGAGCTCGGCTGGATTTTCCTTATCCTCACGGGTATCTCCGTGGTTTACGGTGCATTCTCCGCCTGTGTGCAGACCGACTTGAAGTACATCAACGCCTACTCCTCCGTGTCGCACTGCGGCCTCGTGCTCTTCGCCATTCTGATGCTCAATCAGACGGCCTGCACCGGCGCCATCCTTCAGATGTTGAGCCACGGCCTGATGACGGCTCTCTTCTTTGCCCTCATCGGTATGATTTACGGCCGCACCCACACCCGCGACGTTCGCGAGCTCAACGGCCTGATGCGCATCATGCCCTTCCTCTCCGTGTGCTACGTCATTGCCGGTCTTGCCAACCTCGGTCTGCCGGGCTTGTCGGGCTTCATCGCTGAAATGACCATCTTTGTAGGTTCTTTCCAAAACCCCGACACGTTCCACCGCGTGCTTACCATCGTGGCTTGCTCCAGCATCGTCATCACGGCAGTCTATATCCTGCGCCTTGTGGGTAAAATTCTCTACGGCACCTGCACCAACGAGCACCACCTCAAACTCACCGACGCCACTTGGGACGAACGCTTCGCCGTTATCTGCCTCATCGTGGCCGTGGCCGGCTTAGGTATGGCTCCGCTTTGGGTGAGCGATATGATTAACACGGGCGTTGTGCCTATTGTTGACCATATCAAGGAAGTGGCAGCCGTTTCCACAAGTAATCCGTTTATGTAATAATCTTAAAACCCTCTGACTAAAACAATGGATTATTCGCAATTCTTAATTATGCACGAAGAACTGTCGTTGCTGGCAGTTATCGCTATACTTTTTGTTGCCGACCTCATCATGTGTCCCGACAAGAAGAGCGGGCGCGGCACGTTCAACACCTGCCTCCCCGTCGTGCTGCTCGCGGCGCACACGCTCCTCAACCTGCTGCCCTGCTGCGAGGCGGCCGAAACCTCCGCGTTCGGCGGCATGTACCAGTACACGCCGATGATGACCCTTATGAAGAGCATTCTCAACGTGGGCACCGTCATCGTGTTCCTCATGGCGCACAAATGGCTCAGCCGCGAAGAAAACCTCGTGAAGCAGGGAGAGTTCTATCTCCTCACGCTCTTCACCCTCTTCGGCATGTACCTGATGATTTCCAGCGGCCACTTCCTGATGTTCTTCATCGGCCTCGAACTCGCCTCCGTGCCCATGACGGCGCTCGTGGCGTTCGACAAAAGCCGCTTCGAGAGTGCCGAGGCAGGCGCGAAGTTTATCTTGCTCGCCCTCTTCTCCAGCGCATTGCTCCTCTATGGCGTTTCGCTCATCTACGGCGCCACGGGCACGCTCTATTTCAGCGAAATCGGCGCATTGCTCTCAGGCAACAGCGTGCTCAGCATCTTCGGCCTCGTGCTCTTCATCTCGGGCATGGGCTTCAAGATTTCGCTCGTGCCCTTCCACCTCTGGACGGCCGACACCTACGAAGGCGCGCCCACCGTGGTGACGGGTTTCCTGAGCGTCATCTCCAAAGGCTCTGCCGCCTTCGTGCTGATGACCGTGCTGATGAAAGCCTTCGGCACCTGCGCCCTCGTTGAGGCTTGGAACGTGGGACTCTTCTGGATCATCATTGCCTCGATCACCATCGCCAACCTCTTTGCCATCCGTCAGAAGAACCTCAAGCGCTTCATGGCCTTCTCCGCCATTTCGCAGGCAGGTTACCTCATTCTCGGCGTGATGGACGGCACGGCGCAGGGCATGACCTCCCTCGTGTTCTACCTCCTCGTCTACATGGCCGCCAACCTCGGCGCGTTCGTAGTGATGACCACGATTGAGCAGAACTCCGGCAAGATTGGCATCGACGACTACGACGGACTCTACCAGACCAACCCCAAGCTCGCGTTCCTCATGACGCTCTGCTTGTTCTCTCTGGCAGGTATTCCGCCGTTCGCCGGCTTCTTCTCCAAGTTCTTCGTGTTTATGGCCGCTTTCAAGGCCGGCTTCCACCTCCTGGTGTTCATTGCCTTGGTCAATACGGTCATCTCGCTCTACTACTACCTGCTCATCGTCAAGGCCATGTACATCAAGCCCAACGACACCCCCATCGCCACGTTCCAGAGCGACGGCTACACCCGTGCAGCCCTCTTCCTGAGCATTCTCGGCGTGATTGTCTTTGGTATTGGTGGCGTGTTCTACAACTACATCGACCTTTTCAGCTACGGCATCAACTAAGCCTTAGCTGCAAAATATCAGGAAAGAGGCTGTGTCAAAATGAATATTGTTGTAGATGTATCCCCTGTAAGGGGAAAATAAATTAGCGTAGGGGCTTGCCCCTACGTATAGCGTTGAAAATACGTTTGCCCCTGCAGGGGGCTTATAATTAAAAGCAACTTTATTAAGTTCTAATTATAAGCCCCTTGCAGGGGCAAACGTATTCGATCGTCTTTCCACAGGGGCAAGCCCCTGTGCTTGGTTATAAAGCCCTTTCAGGGCAATGTCGGCTGCACTCGATTGCACGACATTTCAAGGCCACAGGCACATTTTGACACAGCCCCTTTTTTTATTATGGTTATTTCCCAAAATCTTACGAGTAGGGGTAGGTGAAATGACTGTGGCCCGCTTCAACCTATTATTCATTGTAATTGTTTCTTTACCAACTTCCCCGCCGCTTTTCTGCATCTCCTTAATATCCGTTCCGGCAACGCCTTCTGTCCTTTCGTTCCCCCTTTCTCAATCGTTGCCACAATCTTAAAGCCGCTGTATCTGCACACCTCCTTCATCGCCCGTAGGGCGCCGCGGCTCTGATGCAGCAGAATGTTGAACGGCCATGGCGTTGTGGACGTGCTGATCAGCACGCACCGCTTGCCCTTGTGCAGAGGTAGGGGCAGGCCGGCGGAGTTTTCGTCCATGAGGCCGTACACCATGCGGTCGAACAGCAGTTTCAGCGTGCCCGGCATATTGCCCCAGTAGCACGGCGCGGCAACAACCAGCGCATCGGCCGCCTTGATTTGTTCCAAAACCCGTTGCGCGTCGTCCTCCGGCAGCACGCACGCGTGCTTCGAGCGGCACGCCATGCACCCCGTGCACGGGCGCACGGCGAGCCCCTGCACCCACATTTCCTCCACCTCCGCCCCGAGGCGTTCCGCCTCCTGTTTCAGCGTCGCGGCCATAAGCGCGATGTTGCCCGGGCGGCGCGGGCTGGCGTTTAAGATAAGCAGTTTCATCTCGAGATTATTTCAAAATCAGTGCACCACGGGTCTTCCCTCGCCGGTCCACTGCAAATAGCCGCCCTTCATGTCAAACACGCGGAATCCCTCGCGCTTCATTTTCGAGGCGGCGGCATTGCTGCGCCGCCCGCTGCGGCAATATATATAATAGGTGCGGTCCTTGTCGAGCCGCGCCATACCCTCGCTGAACGCAGAGGGGTTGAGCCAGTCCAGATTTACGGCATCAGCCAAATGCCCGGCGGCAAATTCGTCCGGCTGCCGCACGTCGAGGATAACGGCGGCAGAGTCAGCCTCGGCAGCAGCGATAAACTCCTGCGGAGTAAGCACCTTCACGCCGTCGTGCGCCGTGCAGCCCGAGCACAGCCCGAGCGTTGCCATGATTGAAAAGAACAGATTTTTCATATTGAAAGTTTTAGTTGTTAGTAAGATACGAGCGCACAATGCGCACCAAGTCGTCTTTCGCCACCACGCCGCTTTGTCGCCAAAGCATCTCGCCGTTTCTGAAAATCATGAGCGTAGGCACAGAGCGGATACCGAAGCGGGTGGCCGTGGCCTCGTGTTTATCCACGTCCACCTTCACGACCCGCACCGCGTCGCCCAGTTCCGCTTTTGCTTCTAGCAGGATAGGGTGCATCATCTTACATGGATGGCACCAAGTGGCAAAGAAATCAGCGAGCACCAGCTGCCCGGATGAAATCACATCGTTGAACTGTTCCATAGTGATAGTATTAAAGCGTTGCTTCATGAGCATCAATTCTCACTGCAAAAGTAGACAATAAGAATTATCTGCGCAAACCGTTCACGGTGTCTTATATGAGCGCGGCGCGTTTCTCTATGATATTTCTCCTCTCTTATAGGCATTTTTGCTAAGCCCCTTGACAGCCCGTGGCACAATAGGGTATCTTTTGGCGGAGCAGGATGAAAATCATATCTTTGCACCAGCAGAAAGAGGAGGGGCGCAGGCTCTTCCTCTTTTCGCGTTTTCAGGGGCAAACTATCCTATATGAGCAAAAAAAATATCATATATGACCGTGAAAATTATAAGCAAGCTCGTGAAAATTTGCTCCTTGATAGTTTTTCCGATGTGCTTGAAAGTGAAAATCTCCTTGATTTTCGCAGAATTTTCCACGGAGCAAATTTCTTCTGTCTTAATTATCCCTAAACTTTCGCGCCTCATCGCCTTAACGATTGCAAACGTGAACTCGAGTCTCTGCGCAGAGAACAGAACACCATTAACAAGTTTTGCCTTTTGCCTTGGTCCTTAAAACGCTAATAGCAACAGTCTTTTCATCCCTATTATTTTCCTCCCTTACATGGTACAGATGGTTTTGCCGCGCATCTTTTAGATGCTTTTTTATTTGAATATTTTGCCAGTCCTTACGTAATTACACTGATAAATCGTATTTTGGCTATAAAATTTCACTTGATGTGGCTTCAGCGCCATTATGATGATTGAACTTTTCTTGTTTTAGCGTGTTGCAATATGCTGGAAAATCAATATAATAGAAAAGACACTCTTTCCATTTACAATTACAGCAAACGGCTGATTACGCATTGTCTCCGAGAATTTGCGCCTGATGCCGATGAGCCAGCTGGTAAAGGCGGTTTGGCTCAATTAGTAGAAAAATTATATTTTGGCTATGATGTGAATAGTTGCCCAGAGGCTGATTTCGCTGAAGCCGGGCTTGAACTGAAATGCACCCCGCTGAAGCGAAATAAAGAAGAAGAATTGTGCATTAAGGAACGGCTCGTGTGCGGAATGATAAATTACCGCGAAGATTGGGACAAATCGTTTGAAAATTCCCATTTTTATAAAAAGTGCCTTGTGATGCTTCTCTTGTTCTACTTGCATCAAGGCGGGTGTCCCGTCTGAATTTGGAG
>JBJEAH010000011.1:0-3590 GCA_051868815.1 Alloprevotella sp. | reverse complement strand
CTCGCCTTGCACAAACGTTCTAATTATAAGCCCCTTACAGGGGCAATCGTATTCTGTCGTCTTTCCACAGGGGCAAGCCCCTGTGCTTTGTTATTAAGCCCTTTCTGGGCTACATGCACATTTTGACACAGCCCCCTACTCGTGAGACTTGAAAATGGAAAAAAGAGGGCTGTGCCTTACTTGGCGTTCTTGTACTGCCTTTTGCGGTTGAAATTGAAGCCGACGTAGATATTGATGTGGCTGATGAAATTGGTCATCATATAATTGTTTTTGCGGTAGGTGAAGAGCTGGCCCACCCACGACGCGCCGGCGTACCAGTGCGTGTTGTTCCAGACGATGCCGCTGCGGCCGAGGAAATTGAAAGATATGTTGTCGAGTTTGTTTACCTTTTCGTGCGTGTCGATCTTTTCGCCATGCAACTTTTTGTATCCGATGGCGGGCGTGCCTGAAATGTTGAAGAGGAAATTGCGGGCAAAGACCCAGTTGTAGGCATAGCCGCCGCTAATGCTGAAGTTGCTGTATTCCACCTTGCGCACCTTCATGTTTTCTGATAGCACGGGCACGCCGTTGTTGCTAATCAGCCCTTTCGGCAGCAGTTCGTAGTCGAAGAGGGCTTTTTGCTTGTCGAACGAAAATCCGAGTATCCACGAGCCGCAGCTCTTGCGCTGCACCGTGCTTTGCGCGTAGGCCGCCGGGTAGGAAAAGTGCCTGTGGTTGAGCACGTAGTAGGCATTGAGCGAGAAGGTATGCGTGCGCATTCCGTTGAACGGCGTGCCTTTGTATTCCTTGGGGTCAATGCCGTCGAACCCGCGCACGCGCTGCAACTTGAAGGTGCCCGTGTTGCGGATATACACGAAGTCCACGCCGATCATCGAGCTGTACAGGCTAAGGCTTAGTTCCGTGGATTTCGTGGCGTTTTTCGGGTGGCCGAAGTCGAAGGTATAGCCCACGAAAATCCAACGCCAGCCCACGTAAGGCCCGACCTTGAACGACGGGGTGGGCGAAAGCGAGATGCTCTGTTCTTTGCCCGAGGCGTCCTTTGCGGCGATGCGATATTGCTGCACGAAGTTCGTGTTTTGCATCATGGCCGTAAAGTTGTAGTAGTTGGGCGTGATGTAATCCGTGTCGTATTCGTCGAAATTCTTGAAGAAGCGTTTGAGCAGGCTGCCCGTGTGCTTCATCTTTTCCTTGCGCACGTCGCGGCGCGTAAGGGTGTCGGCAGGCGCGGCAATGCTGTCGGTCTGTGCACGGGCCGAAGGAGAGAAACACAGGAGGCAGAGACACAGACCTATCCGTGCGGACAGGCCGGCAAAGCCGTGCTGCGATACAATATATATATATGTATGTATGCTGCTCTCCCTCATTTATGTTTTCTTTCCTGCTAAAATTTTCCCAAAACCCGGTCAACCACCCAGTTCACACTCGTAGCGCTCACGCAGTCGCAGGTGCAGATGGCGCGGTTTTGCAGATGCTCCACCACGTTCCTGATGAGCGGCAGCTGCACGTAGGGCGGATTTGCCACGACAATCTCTTGCCGCCCGTCGCTGTTTTGCAGCAGGATCGGGTCGTAGTTGAACACCGAGAAAGTGAGCGAGCCTTTGTCGCCGATGATTTCGATGCGGTCCTCTTTCGCCGACTCGTGCGCCACGAAGCACCATGAGCCGGAGCCCGGCAACCCGTTTTCGAAACGGAAGCACGCGCTCAGCGTGTCCTCCGCCGCATACAGGCCGCCCCGGTTGGCGGTGTAGCCCTCGGCTTCTATGATTGGGCCGAACATTTGCTGGAGGAGGTCGATTTGGTGCGGCGCGAGGTCGTAGAAATATCCGCCTCCGGCAATGTCGGCCTGCACGCGCCAGGGCAGGTTGGTGCGGTTGTAGTCGAGGTCGCGCGGCGGCACGGCAAACCTGATCTGCACATTCACCACCTTGCCCACGGCCCCGTCGGCCACGAGTTGGAACACGCGCCGGAAGTAGGGCAGATAGCGGCGATAGTATGCCACGAAGCAGGGCACACCCGTCGATTCGGCGATGCGGTTGATGCGGCAGCAGTCCTCGTAGTTCGACGCCATGGGTTTTTCCACGTAGACCGCCTTGCCGCTCTTCATAGCCATAATGGCGTAGGTGGCGTGGGTGGAGGGCGGCGTGGCGATGTAGACGGCGTTGACCTCGCGGTCGTCCACGAGCTCTTGCGGGTCGGTGTACCAGCGTTTCACGCCGTGGCGCTCGGCATACGACTGCGCTTTCTCGGCCTTGCGGCTCATCACGGCCACCACCTGCGAGCCTTCCACGGCATTGAAGGCCGGCCCGCTTTTCTTCTCGGTCACTTCGCCGCAACCGATAAATCCCCATTTTATTTGTTTCAGGTCGTTCATAGTATCATTTTAATAGTTTTTGCAAAAATACAAAAACGCCGCCTTATCACGTGAGAAAAAGCGGAATTTCTTTAATCGGCAAGTAATAGTGCCGGTAATAATAGATTGCTCTCGGCGTGAATGAAGACTGCCTGGAAGGCAGTACGGAGCGAAGCGACGATAACCGGGTACGAAGTGCCCGGAAGCGGCTGATGATAAAGTTTTGCCTGGAAGGCAGTACGCCTGTGGAAATGCCTCATGTCCTTTGGCGTAGTGCCTTCCAGGCACATCGAGTGAGTATCTTCCCTCCGGACACTTCGTGCCCGGTTACCGTCGCTGCGCTCCGTAGTGCCTTCCAGGCACTCTCACCAAAAAACGAGATCGGTTGACCGTTTCGCGCCCCGCTAAGCATATCCCCAATTACAAATATACTATGTGCCTGGAAGGCACTACAGAGCGAAGCGATGGTAACCGGGTACGAAGTGCCCGGATCAACGAGGATGGTACGATGTGCCTGGAAGGCACTACGCCGAAGGACAGGCTTCAAGGAACGCACAGCAATATATAAATTCTGCTCCCGTTTCCCCAATCGCAAACAAACGTTATCGCATTTTGACTCTCTGCGCAGAGCGTGATTTTTCTGTTTGCAATTTTTACGCTTCTGCTTTTTCGGAAATTTTGAAAGTTTAGGAAAATATAACGCTGACGGACTTGCGAAAAATTTTCAGGCAGAAAATTCTTGCGATTTGGTAAGATCGGATTAACTATCCTATATGGCCGTAAAAACTATCCTATAAGATAATTTTCACGATCTCGGAGATAATTTTTACGAGCTTGCTTAAAATTTTTACGACCTTGCTGATAGTTGCGGGCATAAAAAAAGCAGGAAGTGCGCCGAGCCGCCTCTTCCTGCTTGCAATGCTAATTTAGCGATTTATCCCCGTTGCGGCAAATCTAAAAAAGTGTATAGGAAACAAAAAACAATAAAAACGCTTGCCCTGTGTGGGCTATCGCTTTTCACGTAGCCGATGTTTGAATAAGGAAATAATATAGCGAAAGGACTAACTGCCTGGAAGGCAGTACGGAGCGGAGCGACGATAACCGGGTACGAAGTGCCCGGATAGACGAAACAAGGGCGTAGTGCCTGGAAGGCACTACGCCAAAGGACGGGGTTAAACATTTCCACAGGCGTACTGCCTTCCAGGCAGAATCATTGCAACAGCCGCTTCCGGGCACTTCG
>JBJEAH010000010.1:0-3608 GCA_051868815.1 Alloprevotella sp. | reverse complement strand
GAGAGAAATAAGATGAAAGACTTTAAGCTACATAACCCGTTCATAACGCCTGCCGGTTACTTCGACCAATTCGCAGCAAGCATCATGCAGCAGGTGGCACAGATGCCGATGGCCGCAGTGCGCCCGGCGCGGTCAATGGTGAGGCGCATACAGATGTGGGTGTCGTATGCAGGCATTGCGGCTGTCGTGGCATTGGTGTTTATCATCGGGCAGGGCGAAAGCAGCGACCTGACGAGCGGCACAACCGGCACGGCAACCGTTTCCATGCTCGACAACGCCCTTGCAGAGGCAACGGACAAGGACTTGGATGCCGCCTACGATTATCTAATGTCTAACGAAGCAACCATATACGACTATGCAACAGAAAATCCATAAATTCCTCTTCCTCTGCCTACTCCTCATAGCGGGCGGCGCAGCATACGCTGACGGCGCGGACAAGTGCGGTTGCCGAATACAGCGCGAAGAACCGGGACCGCCTCCGCCCCATCACGGCGGCAAAGGCTGCAAATTCGATTTCGAGCAATTCCGCAAAGACCTCACAAAGCACATCTCCACCCGCGCAGGTTTCACCGCCAAAGAAACGCAGGCATTCTTCCCCCTCTTCTTCGAGATGAAAGCCAAGCAGCGCAGCTACATGCGCAAAACGGTACGCGCCTACCGCCGCGTAGAGAAAGAAAACCTGAGCGAAAAGGAATGCCAAAATATTTTGCGCGAGGTGAGGAATCTTGAAAGCAAGAAGGAAGAAATGGAGCGCACTTATATGCAGCGGCTCGAAAAGGCTGTGGGCGCGAAGAAACTCATGAAAGCCCTCAATGCCGACCATGAGCTCGGCCGCAAGATGTTCCACAATATGGCTGGGCGCAGTAGGGGCGTTTCGCAAAACGCCCGCCCTTAGACATCACTATGATGCAAAAACGGGTGCAGTCCGCGCGGACTGCACCCGTTTTTGTTGTTCGTGGGCAAAAAGGATACTCGTCAGGTTGGTTTATTTCAACTCATCGTGGCTAATGCCCAAGGCCGACATCAGCGAGTAACCGAGGATTTCGGAGTAAAAGCCGCGCCCCGTCTGCGGCTGCATAGCGAAGAGCGTCACCTCCTTGCCGCGCTCCGCCTTGGCGCAAAGAGAGCGCACGCGGTCACCATATTCTTCCATATTGCCCACAATCATCAGCCGCTCCACGCTTTTCGCCTCAAACAGCGCAGAAAGCGATTCGCAAAACAGGTCGGCGGCGGAGACAATAGGCTCAACGGGACAGCACGACATCTGAAATTCGCCCAAGGCATCCTTGAACGCCTGCCCGTCCAACTCGGCAAACGAGGCAGGGCGGACATTATCGAACGCTGCCTTTTCCTTGCCATGGAGAAAGGCAACCTGAATATGGTTGTCGCCGGCTTTCAGACCTCCGTCCAAAGCAATGCAATCGAGCCAATGGCAAAGGTCGGCAGGCGGAATGCGCCGCCCGATCATACGCTCAAAATTAACGATAAGGTCAAACGCCACGGCATCCAGATAGTCGGCATCGACCAGTATGACATTAGGTTGCCACGCGGCGTTTTTTTCGTCGTTTTGTGTGGGGTTATTCATTGCGTTTTAATCATCAAGGTCAAAATCAAAATCGTCGCCGAACATCGGCACTTCCTCTGCGAAATCGTCGAGGGCGCGGCGTTCCTTCTTCGTAGGCCGTCCCGTGCCGCGTGCCCGGTCAATGAAACCGCTGATGCGGCTCATTTCAAGGAGTTCGTACTGCTCGGGTGCGGTGATATTTTCCAAAATTTCGGGCAGCAGCTTCGCTCCCACGCGCTTTTCGATAGGCTGGATCACTCGGAAAGAGTACGTGACGGGCGGCTTGCGCACACCGATGCGGTCGCCGGCCTTCACCGTGTGCGACGGCTTGGCAGTGCGGTCGTTGATAGTCACGCGGTTGTTCTTACAGGCATCGGCGGCAATGGTGCGCGTCTTGTAGATGCGTGCCGCCCAAAGCCATTTGTCCACCCGTGCTTCAGTAGGAGTTGCCATTACTTATTATTAAATTGGTTCATAGCCACTTGAATACCCGAGAGGCAAAACGTCTTAATCGCCTCGCCGGCCGTGTTCAGCCTTTCCTCCATACGCGCCTCGTCCTCTTCGCCGAACTCGCCGAGCACAAAGTCCACCTGGCCGCCACGCGGAAAGTCGTTGCCGATGCCGAAGCGCAGGCGGGCGTACTGCTGCGTGCCGAGCACAGAGGAGATGTGCCGCAGGCCGTTGTGCCCCGCCTCGCTGCCCGAGGGCTTCAGACGCAGTTTGCCGAACGGCAGGGCGAGGTCGTCGCACACCACCAGAACGCGCTCGATGGGGATCTTCTTCTCATTCATCCAGTAGCGCACGGCGTTGCCCGACAGGTTCATATACGTAGACGGTTTCAGGAGGATAAGCGTTTGGTTCTTCACCTTCAAAGTCGATACGAAACCATAACGCTTGTCCTCAAAAACAATATTGGACGCCCCGGCGAGAGCGTCCAATACACGGAATCCGATATTGTGACGGGTGCGGGCATATTCGTCGCCGATATTGCCCAGCCCCACAATTAGGAAATTCATCTTTCTTTTTCGGAAAAGTTTTAAGATTAAGCCTTAGCAGCAGCTGCGGCAGCACCCATGGCAGCACGGGTCATCTTGACGGTGCAAACGATAACTTCCTTCGGCGTAACGAGTTCGAGGCCTTCGAAAGAGAGCGAACCGGCCTTGATGCTCTTGCCGAGTGCGAGCGACGTAACGTCGATTTCGAGCTTCTCGGGGATCTGGCTGTAAAGAGCCTTCACGTTGAGCTTGCGCACCATCATCATCAGGCGACCGCCGGCGCGTACACCTTCGGCAAGACCCTTGGCGAATACGGGCACACCCATAACGATGGGCTTGGTCTCCGTTACTTCGTAGAAGTCAACGTGGAGCACATTGTCCTTAACGGCGTGCACCTGCACTTCTCTCATCACGGCCTTGTGGGCTTCGCCGTCGATGGTGAGGTCTACGAGATAGATGTTGGGAGTAAAATAAAGCTTGTTGATTTCGCGTTCGCTGGCATAGAAATGCAGGGCAACGGGGTTGCCGTTTTCATCGCGCTTTTCTCCGTAGAGTACGCAGGGTACATTGCCGCTTTTGCGGAGTTCCTTAGAGGCTTTCTTGCCGAGGTCGACACGGCTGGTGCCGTTGATAGAAATGTGCTTCATGATTTTGAATGAAATTTGTTTGTGTTACTCTAAATTAAGTTTTAATCGCTTAATTCGCCATCACACGAAAGAGCGGCTCACAAAAGGGCACGCTGTCCCGGTTCGGACAAATCGGCAGCAAATTTACGCCTTTTTCCTCATTTGGCAAAGCCTTTCCCCCAATTCTCTGCTAAGATAATGGCGAATTGGGCATTTATTGAAGGCTTTTCCCGTCTGCCCGCCCTAACGCTACCGCCATCTCGGCCAAAACAGGAACGTACAGAAAGCCCGTACACCTTTCAAGAAATTTTTCAAGCACATACCATTTACCCTAACTGACAATAAAAAATCCGCGCTTTATTAATCATGCTGCTGAAAACGGTTGATATCCACCCACCCAAAACGGGGATATCCGTTCACTTT
>JBJEAH010000009.1:0-3661 GCA_051868815.1 Alloprevotella sp. | reverse complement strand
CCGATCTACCAACGAACGGTTGCCTTGTTCGCAGCTTACGTTTGCCATGCTCCAAATATGGGCGAAAGATTTGTCTCGCGGTAGCTGCTCTAAGTCGCCTATTGCTTCACGCACAGAAATTGGTTTTTCCGTTAGGGGAGAGGGATGATTGAAAAGACCGCAGTCTTGGCGAACACCAACAAAAATAATTCTTGCTCTCGTTTGCGGAACGCCGTAATACTCTGTGTGGTAAAGTTGGTAGGAAACGTTATAGCCCAAAGAGTTGAAATCGGATAGAATTTTATTGAAGGAATATTCGTTTTGTTTCAGTAACAGTCCTGACACATTTTCAGCGACAAATGCTTTAGGCTGGAGCTTTTTCACAGCTTCAACAATATATGTGTACAAAGAACTCCTTTTCCCGTTAATGCCGAGCATCTTTCCGTTAATTGAAATGTCTTGGCAAGGGAAACCGCCAATAACTACATCGGCATAATCCGGTAAATGATTAATCTCTTGGGCAATGTCACCCTCTATAATCGGATGCTGAAAATTTGTGCGGTATGTTTTACAGGCTGCGGCATTAATCTCGTTTGCCCATTTTATATAGAATCCTGTTCTGTCATAATGTTTCCCAAGAAAGTCGAAACCTCCAAGAAATCCCAAATCCATACCTCCGCAACCTGCAAATAGCGAAACGACGGAAAGGCGTTTTTCGCAATGGGAGGCAGAGGGAGTTGCCCATGTGTTGTATGGGTAAATTGTAGGTCGAGATTCTCTTTGTAGCATATGAAATGGTGATAAGCTGCTTGGTGAAGTGGTGGTATGTTATATATACCCTATTTTTCTTTCACAATGTCCAGCATCAGCTCATCGAGCTGTTTCTGGTCCACGAAAGAGGGCGCGTCGAGCATCACGTCGCGGCCGGAGTTGTTCTTCGGGAAAGCGATGCAGTCGCGAATGCTGTCGAGGCCGGCGAAGAGCGAAACCCAGCGGTCGAGGCCGTAAGCCAAACCGCCGTGGGGCGGTGCGCCGTACTTAAAGGCATTCATCAGGAAGCCGAACTGCTCCTTGGCACGCTCGGGCGTGAAACCTAAGGTCTTGAATATCTTGGCTTGCAACTCCGCATCGTGGATACGAATGCTGCCGCCGCCAACTTCCACGCCGTTGCACACCATGTCGTAGGCATCGGCGAGCACGGAGGCGGGGTCGGTGTCGAGTTTCGGTATGTCGCAGGGTTTGGGCGAGGTGAAGGGGTGGTGCATCGCCATGAGGCGGCCTTCTTCTTCGCTCCACTCGAACATCGGGAAGTCGACCACCCAAAGCAGGGCAAACTTGTTCTTGTCGCGCAGGCCGAGGCGGCTGCCCATTTCAAGGCGCAGTTCGCAGAGTTGCTTGCGCGCCTTCATGGCATCGGGACCCGAAATCATCAGGATAAGGTCGCCGGGCTTTGCGCCGGTGAACTCTTTGAGGCGCTGCATCACCTCGGGCGCGTAGAACTTATCTACGGAGCTCTTCACATTGCCCTGCTCATCAACGCGGGCGTAAACAAGACCCTTCGCGCCGATTTGCGGCGACTTGACAAAGTTGGTAAGTTCGTCCAACTGCTTGCGCGTGTAAGTGGCGCAGCCTTCGGCCACAATCGCGCCGATATAGGCCGCCTCGTTGAACACGCCGAACTCGCCAGTGCCTTTCAGCACGTCCATCACCTCGATGAACTCCATGCCGAAGCGCATGTCGGGCTTGTCGCTGCCGAAGCGGCGCATCGCTTCGTGCCAAGGCAGGCGCAGGAAAGGCGCATCGCCGAGGTCGTAGCCGCGCACCTCTTTGAAGAGATACTTGGCCATTTCCTCAAAGGTGTTGATAATATCGTCCTGCTCCACAAAACTCATTTCGCAGTCAATCTGCGTGAATTCCGGCTGGCGGTCAGCGCGGAGGTCTTCGTCGCGGAAGCATTTCACGATTTGGAAATAGCGGTCCATGCCTGCCACCATGAGCAGCTGCTTGAGCGTCTGCGGGCTTTGCGGCAGGGCATAGAACTGGCCGGGGTTCATGCGCGAGGGGACGATGAAGTCGCGCGCACCTTCCGGCGTAGAGCCTACGAGCACCGGCGTCTCGATTTCGAGAAAGCCTTTCTCATCAAGGAAATGGCGCACGGCGAGGCAGAACTTATGCCGCAGTTCCAGGTTGCGGCGCACCACTTCGCGGCGCAGGTCGAGATAGCGGTACTTCATGCGCAGTTCGTCGCCGCCGTCGGTGTTTTCTTCGATGGTGAAGGGCGGCACGTCGGAGGCGTTGAGCACGGTGAGCGTGGTCACAGTTATTTCAATGTCGCCCGTCGGCATCTTGTCGTTCTTAGAGTAGCGTTCGCCCACGGTGCCCACCACCTGGATAACGTATTCGCGCCCGAGTTTGTTGGCCTGTGCGCAAAGTTCGGCGTTGGTCTCTTCGTTAAACACGAGTTGCGTGATGCCGTAGCGGTCGCGCAGGTCGACAAACGTCATGCCGCCCATCTTGCGCACGCGCTGCACCCAGCCGGCAAGCGTCACGGTCTCGCCGACATTATTTATACGGAGTTCTCCGCAAGTCTTGGTTCTATACATATAATATTATATTGAAAATTCAGAAAATCAGAAGCCGCCGCTATTCGCCGTTCTTTTGAAACAGATCGGTGAAGAACTCCATGCTCTCGGGGTGCTCCGTGGCGAAGGTGTCGATATGGCGCATGCGCTTTTCCTCCAAAATCTCGTTCACGGCAATCAGGATACCCGTCTCCTCCACGTTGCCGAACTCGTGGTTCACGGCCGTGCCGAACACGCGCATCGTGGGGCTGAGACCCATATAAGCGTTCACCAGCGGCGGGATGTTGAAGCCGAGGCGGCGCACGGTCGTGTTGAGAATGCGGTAGTCGCTCTTGAAGTCATCTTCCACGAAAATGGTCCGCAACTCCTCCTCCGGCGTGTCGAGGGCCAGCGGCGTGAGCGGCGTGACCAACCCGTCCTTGTCGCCGAAGTGCTTCTTGAGAAAATAGAGAATCATGTCGCGGGCGGGGCGGTTGAAGGAGGGGTACATCGTCATCTTGCCGAAAAAGTATTTCAGTCCCGGAATGACCACCGTGAGTGCGCCGAGACCGTCCCAGAGGTTGTCGAGCGCAAAGAGCCCCTTGCTCAAAAGGCGCGTGCTCTGGTACTCGAGCGTCACGAACGAGCGGCCCAGCTCCACCGTGTCGCGCAGGTAGGTGTCTATAAAGTTCTGCGAGAAGTGAAACATATGCGTCGTGGCGAGCATGGGCTGTCCCTCGGCGTTGAGTTTCATCTCCCTGCCCGGCAGGAAACGGTAGCCGCCCAAGATTTGGCGGTCTTCGGGGCTCCATACAATCAACTGGTAGTAAGGCGTTTCGCCGCCGTCGAACTCATCGATGTCGCAGTCCTTCCCCGTTCCGCCGCCGGCTGCGCGGAAGGCAATCTCGCGCAAGCGTCCCACTTCGCGCATGGCGTTGGGGGCTTCTTCGGCTTTGAACACATAGATTTCGTTGCCTGCCTTATTGGTGGCACGCAGCCGCCGTTCGGGCGTAAGCTCTGCCGCCAGCAAGTCGCGGTCTATGGGAGCAATTATAGGGAGCATATATAGTAATCGTTAAAAAATAACTTGGTACAATTCTCGCTCTTCAAAAAGCGGTAAG
>JBJEAH010000008.1:0-3671 GCA_051868815.1 Alloprevotella sp. | reverse complement strand
GGTAGGGGAGAGGAGAAGAACCTGCGGCAGTCCTCCGCGCTTATTGCACGCTTTTCCGGGCGGTCTGCCTGCGGTATCTTGACCTTGACCCACGGGTTTGTCTTGATGCGTATAAGCCCTGTATCGTAGTCGTTGAGTTCCGATGTTGCAGCGCGGAATATCTGCCTGATGCACACAGGGTACATTTCCTTTGCCCTGTTCGTCTTTTCGAGCGTCTTAATCCAAAGGTTTATGTTGGCAGAGGTAAGCTGCGAAAACTTTACGTCTGTTGTCCCGAAGTACCGCTCCATGTGTTGCAGGGCGAGGGAGTAGTTTCTTGCATTCCTTTCCTGTCCGTTGTTGATTAGCCGCGCCACGTGCTTTCGGGCATACTCCGAGAACGATATAATCTCGTCTCCTTTGGTTAGGTAGTCCACTACCATTCTGCATGTCCAGTCGTGTATGTCCACGCGGTTAAGCTTGTCCATGTACTCGAGTATCACCTTCGAGCAGTAGTTCGTCACGACAGGGTCTGTAATTTCTCCGCTTTTGGATAGTTCGTGCTTCGTCACCATCTTGCCCGTCTTAATGTAGAGAGACAAGCGGTTTTGTGTAACTCGAATGTAAACCGGGTAAAACCCGTCCTTTCGCGCCATCTGGACGCATGCTTTTAGTGTTGCCATGTTTCCTAATGTCTTAACTGTGTACCAATATTTTAGTTTATGTTTATGTAGAAGTATTTGCAAATCAATTATATAAAACTCAAAACACGCTCAAAACACGGGTGTCAAAATCCAGAAACTTTCTCAAAACATTTTTGTTCATTTGGTATCAAAAAGTGTGTCGAAATGAACAGACCTCCATTTACGAAGTTAGGCGGAAGTCCCTTTGCTACAGGAACTTTCCGCCTAACTTGCTATAAATCAATATTTAGTCGCTCTTACTCGACGGCGGCCTGCGCCGCTGCGAGGCGGGCGATGGGCACGCGGAAAGGCGAGCAGCTGACGTAGTTGAGGCCTGCTTTGTGGCAGAACTTAACGGAAGAAGGTTCGCCGCCGTGTTCGCCGCAAATGCCGCACTTGAGGTCGGGACGGGCGTGACGACCCTTTTCTACGGCCATATTGATAAGCTGGCCTACGCCGTTCTGGTCGAGCACCTGGAAGGGGTCTACCTTCAAGATCTTCTTTTCAAGGTAAACGGGCAAGAAGCTGGCGATGTCGTCGCGAGAGTAACCGAAAGTCATCTGCGTGAGGTCGTTCGTACCGAAGCTGAAGTATTCGGCGCGGGTGGCAATCTTGTCGGCCGTGAGGGCGGCACGCGGAATTTCAATCATCGTACCAACCTTGAACGGGATTTCAATGCCTTCTTCCTTGAAGAGTTCGGCGGCTTCCTGACGGATTACTTCTTCCTGAGCCTCGAACTCGTAGAGGATACCCGTGAGGGGCACCATGATTTCGGGATGCGGGTCGTAGCCTTCGCGCTTCAGGTCGATGCAAGCACCGAGAATGGCGCGGGTCTGCATCTGCGTGATGCAGGGATAAGTATTGCCGAGGCGGCAACCGCGGTGACCGAGCATCGGGTTGTGCTCGCAGAGGCTGTCAACGCGCTGACGGATATATTCTACCGTTACGCCCATAGCCTTGGCCATTTCTTCCTGACCCTTCAAATCGTGGGGCACGAACTCGTGGAGAGGAGGATCGAGCAGGCGAACGTTTACGGGGAAGCCGTCCATGGCACGGAAGATGCCCTTGAAGTCTTCTTTCTGAATGGGGAGGAGCTTGGCAAGAGCTTTCTTGCGACCTTCAACGTCCTCGGCAAGAATCATTTCGCGCATGGCGACAATCTTGTCTGCATCGAAGAACATGTGCTCCGTGCGGCAGAGGCCGATACCAACAGCACCGAACTTGCGGGCCACTTCTGCGTCGTGGGGCGTATCGGCGTTGGTGCGCACTTGCAGGCGGGTGTACTTGGCGCAGAGATCCATAAGGGCAGCGAAGTCGCCGGAAAGTTCGGCAGCCTGCGTGCGGATTTCGCCCTGATAAACGCTACCGTTAGTACCGTTGAGCGAAATGAAATCGCCTTCGTGGAGCTTCACGCCGTCGATTTCGAGCGTCTTTGCCTTGTAGTCTACATTGATTGCGCCTGCGCCGCTGACGCAGCACTTACCCATACCGCGGGCAACCACGGCTGCGTGGCTGGTCATACCGCCGCGGGCGGTGAGGATGCCTTCTGCGGCAGCCATGCCGGCGAGGTCTTCGGGAGAAGTCTCGATACGAACGAGTACCACCTTATGACCGTCGGCGCGCCACTTTGCAGCGTCTTCGGCAAAGAAGACAATCTGACCGCAGGCAGCACCCGGGCTGGCGGGAAGACCGCGCGTGAGTTCCTTAGCCTTAGCAAGGGCTTCTTTGTTGAACACGGGGTGCAGGAGCTCGTCGAGCTTGGCGGGTTCGCAGCGGTTGATGGCCGTCTTTTCGTCGATCATGCCCTGACGGAGCAGGTCCATGGCAATCTTCACCATGGCAGCACCCGTGCGCTTGCCGTTACGTGTCTGCAAGAACCAGAGTTTGCCTTCCTGAACGGTGAACTCCATGTCCTGCATGTCGTGGTAGTGGTTTTCGAGTTTGGTCTGGATGGCATCGAGCTGCTGGTAGATTTCGGGCATAGCCTCTTCCATGGAGGGGAACTTGGCTTTGCGCTCTTCTTCAGAAATACCTTGCAGTTCGGCCCAGCGGCGAGAGCCTTCGAGCGTGATTTGCTGCGGTGTGCGGATACCTGCCACAACGTCTTCGCCCTGTGCATTAACAAGCCATTCGCCGTTGAAGAGGTCTTCGCCCGTAGCGGCGTCGCGGCTGAAGCATACGCCCGTTGCGGAGGTGTTGCCCATGTTGCCGAACACCATTGCCATTACCGTCACGGCCGTACCCCATTCTGCGGGAATGCCTTCCATCTTGCGGTAAAGGATAGCGCGCTCGTTCATCCAAGAGTCGAACACGGCGCAGATTGCGCCCCAGAGCTGTTCCATGGGGTCGGTGGGGAATGCCTTGCCGGTCTGTGCGGCGATGGCTTCCTTAAAGAGCACAACAAGACGCTTGAGGTCTTCGGTTTCAAGCTCGTTGTCGAGTTTTACGCCCTTTTCTTCCTTCACCTTCTCGATGATTTCTTCGAAGGGGTCCTTGTCTTCCTTATTTACGGGCTTCATGCCGAGCACTACGTCGCCATACATCTGAACGAAGCGGCGATATGCGTCGTAGGCGAAGCGGGGATTGCCGGTCTTTGCTGCAAGACCCTCAACAACTTCGTCGTTAAGACCGAGGTTGAGAATGGTGTCCATCATGCCGGGCATAGAAGCGCGTGCGCCGGAGCGTACGGAGAGGAGCAGGGGGTTCTGCACATCGCCGAACTTGCTCTGCATCAAGTCTTCCACGTGGTGGAGACTCTTCTCAACGTCTGCCTTGAGGATTTCTACGACCTTGTCTTTGCCGATTTCGTAGTACTCGTTGCAGACATCGGTCGTAATGGTAAATCCCGGGGGCACGGGCACACCGATGAGGTTCATCTCGGCAAGGTTTGCACCCTTGCCGCCCAGTTCGTTACGCATGTCGGCACGGCCCTCAGCTTGACCGTTACCGAACGTATAAACTCTTTTTTCGTTCTTCATAGGTTGTTACTATTTACAATATATTATTGAG
>JBJEAH010000007.1:0-3676 GCA_051868815.1 Alloprevotella sp. | reverse complement strand
GTTGCCCTGAAAGTGAATATTTTCCGAACGGTTGCCCTGAAAGGAAATAACCACAGGATTGCCCTGAAAGTGAATATTTTCCGTATGGTTGCCCTGAAAGGAAATAACCACAGGATTGCCCTGAAAGTGAATATTTTCCGAACGGTTGCCCTGAAAGGGCATAATAACATAGCACAGGGGCTTGCCCCTGTGGAAAGGTGATTGCGGTCGATTGCCCCTGTAAGGGGCTAAAAATTAAAAGATCAAACAATAATAATTATAAGCCCCTTACAGGGGCAATCGAACGCACAACGCCCTACGTAGGGGCAAGCCCCTACGCTAATCTATTAGCCCCTTTCAGGGGCGTTCATTGCAAAACAATTCTTTCGGAAACATCTTATCGCAAAACCAATGTACGTCCTTATCAGGGGCGCATGATCGCAAATCTGTCCCATAAAGGGGCAAACTCCAACCAAAATACAAATTCATTTTTTAACCCTTAAATCATTTTCATCATGAAAAAGTCTACAATTGCTGCGTTATTGCTGGCAGGCTGCGCTTTCGCCGCCCCCGCTGCAGCACAGACGTCCCCCACGGCTACTGATGAGATTTACAATTTCGATGGTTTCTCCGACACGGGGCTTCTCGAATTGTTCTACAAAGCCGACCAACAGGGACGCAAGTACCCCACCGATGCCGAGTTTGAAGCAGCCGGCATCAGCAAGGGCGACATCGCCTTTGTTCGCTCGCACGTGCGCCGTCGCTCCATTATGGGCGATGAAGACCGTCTCAATCAGGACGCTACCTCCAAGCGTCAGCTTTGGATGAACATTCCCATGGACGTAGGTTCGGGCGGCGCAGCCGGCTATCCCGGCACCAAGTTCACCTCCGATGTGTTCTCGATGTGGAACTATACGAACCTCTTCGGCTCTTGGAACCACAGCGTATTCCAGGCACCCGGTTGCTGGGTAGATGCTGCACACCGCAACGGTACGGACATCATGTCGGGTATCAAGTTCTTTGAAAGCTGGACGGCCGGCAGTGGCGCAGGCAACTGGTGTGCGCTCATTTCTACAAAGAATGCCGACGGCACGTACAAGTACACCAAGGCACTGATCAATATCCTGATGTTCTTCGGCTCCGACGGTATCAACTACAACTTTGAAGATACAGGCTATTCCAATACCGACGTTGTGGCTTTCCACAAGTCACTGTATAAGGAAGCCGCTGCTCAGGGCTTTGATAATTTCCACATCGGCATCTATACGGCTAACTCAACTCTGACAGCTGCCTATAAGGACGCTCTGTTCGGAACAACTGAAACGGGTAAGACCACTGACTTGATGCTGAACTATTCAGGCGGTGACTTTACTTCTGCAAATGCAATGAAGATCTCCGTCCAAACGGCAGAAGCCGCCATGGGCACTTGCGAAGGCCTTTACACCGGCGTTTGGTTTGTGGGTATGGATCGCAGCTGGACGAACCTTGTAGCCAATGCTGAGAGCAAGCGCATCGGCGTTTGCCTCTGGGGCGAACACGGCCAGAGCCGTCTGATGAGCTACAACGTAGGCGACGGCGCTTTCGATACGCAAGAAAACTATCAGCGTCTTATGGAACGTTGCTTCTCCGGCGGTAACCGCAACCCGCTCAACCGCCCGACGATTAGCAACACCGGCAACAACTGGGAACGCACGGCCGACAAGCTGCCTTTGCAGACCTTCTGCGGCTTGGCTTCGTTCATTCCCGAACGTTCCACCATTCAGGGCAGCCTGCCTTTCGGCACGCACTTCACCCTCGGCAATGGCGAACGCTACTTCTATAAAGGCAAGCGCACCAACGGCAGCTGGTACAACATGGGTGCACAAGACCTCGTGCCCACCTATCGTTGGATGGTGGTTAATCCCGGCACCGCGACCGTCAGCACCAATATCCAGCCCAACTATACCCACACCGACGCTTACACGGGCGGCTCCTGCCTGCGCCTCACGGGTACTGCCGTTTCCGGCGGTACGGACATCGTGATGTATAAGACCGCGCTCAAGGTGAGCGGCTCTGCTCCCTATGCCAAGGTAGCCGTGAAAAACGGCAAGGAAGGCAAGAACGCCTCTTCGCTCTACGTTATCCTGCGCAAGCAAGGCAGCAGCCAGTGGATTGAAGTGCCCTACGGCGACGTTAGCGGCGCAACATGGGAAGAAAAGACCCTCGAGATCGCCGGTCTTTCCACCAACGACGTAATCGACCGCATCGGCCTCCGCGTGAAGGGCAACGACGACAATTACAGCCTCCTCGTCGGCAAGCTCGAAATCAACGACAACAGCACCGTCACGCCTGCCAACGTGCGCGACGTGATGGTAGAAGTGAAGGAAGAAACCAAGACCTCTATGGGTGCCAAGATCTATTGGGACGTCAACGCCGTTGCTACCACGCGTGCCGACTGGGGTCTTGTTTACAACGACGAAGCCAACATCGACCACTTCGAAATCCTTTACAAGAACGGCGAGAACGGCCGCGTTTCTGAAATTGGCCGTACCACCAGCTGGTCTACTTATGTAGGCAACATCATGTTTGAAAGCGCAGCCGACCAGCCTTACATCGGCGTCCGCGCTGTCAGCACCGACCTCAAAACTTATTCCACAACCGAATGGGTTGCCGTTCCCCGCGCCGCCCAGTCCGCACTGCCCGACCGTAAAGACAATGGCAACTATGGCGAAAGCTGCATGGATCCCGCCTGCGAAGGTGCAGACATCGCCCGCGAACAGCGTTACGTAACTTCTGTTACCACGACGGGTGCTACCGAAAACCTCAACTATTCTGCAACGGGTCCCGTGGCTGACGGTTCGCAATATGCCGACGCTACCGACCACGTGCTCAAGGTGGCACAAGGCCAGACCATTACCATGAACATCAAGTGCGCCGACTTCTCCGACGGTTTGAAGTGGTGCTTCCTCGGTGGTTGGATGGACCTCAACGGCAGCGGCGACTTCGACAAACCTCTTCCCACAGAGCGCACGGCTGCTGAAATTGCCGATGGCAAGACCGAAACCGACCCCGAAGGCGAACGCCTCTTCTTTGCCGGCACTCTCCGCGCCGCCACTCCTGAATTCCAAAGCGCACAAGGTGTAACCTTCTCCTTCACCGTGCCCAGCAATGCAACCCCCGGCCCGAGCCGCCTGCGCATTGTCTTCTCAGATGCATGGTTCGCCGGTATGTTCAACCCCGTTGGCCAGCACGCTAAGGGCTTCTCCATTGACTTCGGCGTAGAAATCACCGGCACGAACCCCGGCCGCGTGGTAATTGACACGCGCGACCAGGGCGTAGCCGACCAGCCCGAGGGCTTCCAGCAGACCGGTATCGACAAGGTGAACGATGGCAGCAAGGTTTCCACCTTCAGTCTCGAAGACGGCAGCCTCAACCTCAACAATGTGGACAAGGCTTGGATTTACGACGCAGAAGGCAAGTTCGTGAAGTTCGCTAACGGCGCAAGCTCTGTGAACGTCAACGGCTATGCTCCCGGCGTATATGTATTGAAGATGCAGAGCGGCAACGTGATCCGTTCGCAGAAGTTCATCATCAAGTAAACCCTAATCCCTATCATGACAAATCGGGTGCGCATCGCGATGCGCACCCGATTTTTTTGTTTCAGCATGTAGCCCTGAAAGGGCTTAATAACAAAGCACAGGGGCTTGCCCCTGTGGGA
>JBJEAH010000006.1:0-3695 GCA_051868815.1 Alloprevotella sp. | reverse complement strand
ATAATTAAAAGAACGTTTGTGCAAGGCGAGAGCAGAAGCCAAGTTTACTTGGATTGTGCCGAGCCGCCGCCAAAGGTGCATTTATATGAACAACTTCATTAAGTTCTAATTATAAGCCCCTTATAGGGGCAATCGTATTCTATCATCTTCCCACAGGGGCAAACCCCTGTGCTTTGTTATTTAGCCCTTTCAGGGCATCATGCACATTTTGACACAGCCCCTTTTTTATGTCCCCTCTTATAATCCCCCTCATGCAAAATTTGAGGCAAGATTTCGGAAGAGGGGTGATCTTTACCGAATGAGTAGTTGTCATCAAAGGGGACAAGCACTTTTACGCCGCCGGCTCGCCGTTTAACACGCGGCGGTAGCGGTCGGGATTTTGCAGCAACTTTATGGCTTCTTTTATCATATTGTCCTTGGGAACGTTGTAGAGGCCGCGCCCATGGTTGTAATAATAATATTCCACGATGTTGCTTTCCACCGCAAAGCGGATAATGGGTTCGTAACGCTTGAAGTCGTCTTCGAGATTGCTTTTTAATTTTGTCTCAAGCGCATCAAGGTTTGCTTTTGCTTCATCAGCCAAGCCGTCGGATTGCACGATTTTGCGCAGTACGTCTAATGCTTTGAGGCTTTGGCGGTCGTAAGTAAAGTTTTCGCGCTTCATAAACTCGGTGAAATCGGCATATTCTTCATCTGTCAGGCGAAATTCTGAGGGCGAGGCAATCGTGTCGTGCGTATTGCGGTAGCGCACGCAATAGTCTGTGAGTTGGTTGGAGGCGACCAGATAGGGAATGAAAGCCGGCATGCTGTCTTCCTTGACTTCAATATCCGGCGTGATGCCGCCGCCGTCGCGCACGATGCGCCCGGCCGCAGTGCGGAACTCCTTGGTCAAAGAGTCGGGCAGATGCACGGGTTCGCCGTCCTTGAATTCGTAAGCCTGCACGCAGCGCCCCGAAGGCAGGTAATAGCGGGCCGTGGTAAGTTTCACCGCCGTGTTATAAGGCAATTCGAGCGACTGCTGCACGAGCCCCTTGCCATAGGTGCGCTGTCCCATGATGACGGCGCGGTCGTAGTCTTGCAACGCGCCGCTCGTTATTTCGGAGGCGGAGGCGGAACCGAAATCGGTCAATACGACCAAGGGCGAGGTGGGATCGAGCGGGTCGTCGGTGGTTTTGTAGATATAATTGCTTTCCTTGGTCTTTCCCTTGCGCCTCACCACCTCCTTGCCGCGCGGCAGGAAGAGGTTGACCGTTTTCACCGCCTCGTCGATTACGCCGCCGGGATTGCTGCAAAGGTTGAGGATAAAGGCTTTTGCCCCCTGCTTTTTCAGATCCACGATGGCGCGGCGCACTTCTTCCGAAGTGCCGTCGATATATCCGCTCAGGTGCAGATAGCCTATGCTGTCGGCCACCATGGTGTGCAGCGTTACGGAGGGGATTACGATGTTCTCGCGCGTTACTTTGAAAGTAAGGCTTTTGTCGGCTACGGGCGGCCGCTGGACTTTCAACTCAATCGTCGTGCCCGGTTCGCCGCGCAGCTTACCGCTCACGTAAGCAGAGAACTCCTCCTGCTTCTGCTTGCCTTCGTAGGCGAGCGGTTCGCCGTCGACGGAAAGGATAATGTCGCCCGGACGCAGCCCCGCCTTTGCGGCAGGCATGTTTTCGTACAGGTTTGTAAGGATGCAGTGTTTGTCTTTCGGGCGATACGTTATGGTAGAGCCGATGCCGGCATATTTGCCCGTTGTCATCTGCCGCAGGTCTTCGGTATTGCTTTCTGGATAAAACTCCGTGTAGGGGTCGAGCTGGTCGAGCATATAGAGCACGGCGTTTTCAATGAGTTTCTGGCTATTGAGCGTGTCCACGTAGTTGCGGTCGAGTTCTCGATAGAGCGCAGTGAAGATGTCGAGGTTCTTCACCAGTTCAAAGTTGTGGTTCGTCTGCGCCTTGATGCAGGCGGAATTGAAAGGCAAGGTCAGCGCAAGCAGCACGACCCAGCCGATGGCGCGAAAGTTTTTCATCTTGGATGTTATTTGATAGTGGACGAGAGTGGGGGCGTTTTGTAAAGATAGTGCAAGGCGAGAGCAAAAGACCCAAGCTTGCTTGATGTCTTATGCCGAGCCGCAGCCTATCTTATTAAAAACGCCCGCCGAGTACGCCGCATGGCAAAAATCAATGAGGCAACCATTTCCCGGGCGTTCTGCAGAACGCCCCTACTTTTTCGAAAACGCCTTGCGGCGAATGTCCTGCCAAGCATCTTCGGGAAGCGCGGTGCCTATTACCTGGACAATATTCCCCGCAAGCAGCGTGCCGAGGGCGGCGCAGTCGGGCAAGGATTGCCCACCCGCAAGCCCGTGTAAGAAGCCTGCGGCGAAATAATCGCCGGCTGCGGTGGTGTCGATGGCTTTTGCCCCGGGCAGCGGCGGCTGGTGAATGAGTTCTTCGCCGCATGCCACGAGTGCGCCTTCGCTGCCTATTTTCACCACGGCCGTATCGCAAATTTCTGCCAAGGCGCGTGCGGCCTCGCGGGGCGCTTTGCGGGTATAGGCAAACGACTCCTCCTCGTTGGCAAACACGATGTCCACCTGCGGCAGCAGTTGTTCGAAGAACGCGTGCTCGACCTCTACAATATTATATCCTGCAAGGTCGAGGCTCACCAGCAGACCGCACTCCTTTGCCATTTGTATGGCGTGGCGCAGCAGCGCGTGGTTTTGCACGAGATAACCCTCGATATGCACCAGCGCATAACCGGCGAACCATTCCTTTTGCAGCATTTCGGCCGTGAGGCTCGCCGCTGCGCCGAGAAACGTGCCGAAGGTGCGCTGGCCGTCTGTGGAAATAAACGTATTGGCGATGCCCGTGGGCAGCGTGGGGTGCTCGTAAAGATGCGTATTGATATGGTGCGCCCGGCAATTCTCCGCAAAGAATTTACCTGCCTTGTCTTTCCCGATGCAGCCTATCAGCCCCGCCTCTCCGCAGAGGTTGGCAACGGCGAGCACGGTGTTGCAGGCCGAGCCGCCCGTGGTGCACTTTACGTCGAGCCCTTTTTGCCGCGCGCAGATATCGGCAAAGCGCGTTTCGTCGATGAGTTGCATTGAACCCTTCGGCAGGTTGAGCTCTGAAAGTATTCCATCGCTCGGGATAAGCGTGAGCGCATCTACAAGCGCATTGCCAATGCCTAATATTCGCTTCATATCTTGTTGAGTTGGCTGAATAACTTGCGAAAAATCTATTTTCTTACGTGAAAAGCCGCAATTTTCTTGCAAAGATATGGTTTATTTCAAAATTATCCGTTACCTTTGCACCGCAAAAGAGCAAAGGACATATCTTTTCTCTGCTCAGACACTGCTTCAGTAGCTCAGTTGGTTAGAGCACCTGACTGTTAATCAGGGGGTCGTTGGTTCAAGCCCATCCTGAAGCGCTCGCAAAAAAGGCGCAAGTGAGCCGCCTTTTATTTTAGAAAACTTTTTTACCTGCTTCAGTAGCTCAGTTGGTTAGAGCACCTGACTGTTAATCAGGGGGTCGTTGGTTCAAGCCCATCCTGAAGCGCTCGCGAAAGCCGCGTAGGAACATCATCGTTCTTACGCGGCTTTCTTATTTGTATATAGGTGGGTTATTAATTCCCACCTATAATGTAAAAAATGGGGCTGTGTCAAAATGAATATTGTTGTAGATGCGCCCCTGAAAGGGGCTAATAAA
>JBJEAH010000005.1:0-3701 GCA_051868815.1 Alloprevotella sp. | reverse complement strand
CCGGTCTTAACGCCGAGCCTGTGAGCCTAATCGGCTCACGCTCGCCCTTAATCTCTACGGCTGCGGTCGGTGCCCGCCCGCTTCAAACGACGCAAGGAAAAAACCATAAAAAACACGTGAGACCATGAGACTATTTCTAAAGCAAGGATAGATTTCTATTGGATAAGGGTTTTTACCTGTTTTTTCCTTGTTCTGTGTGGGGCGGGCGGGAACCGACCGCCGCCTTAGCGGAGAGGACACGAGACGGGAGCCGAAAGGCTCACTGGCTCGGGGACTATCCGATAAGGCAAGCCGTTAGGCCCACACAGAACAAGTTGTTTTTCATGGTTTTTATCTAATTATTTGATTAAGAAAGCAAACGGTTACGGCTGAGTTTCGCCCTCGACAAAATCTTCGAGGAACAGGTGCTCGCCGTCGAACACGGCGTAAGTGTAGCGCGTAATCCAGTCGCCGAGTATCACGAGGCGCGTGGTGCGCGCCAGCATCAGGTCGAGGTCGATGTGCCTGTGCCCGAAAAGGAAGAAGTTCACGTCGGGGTGTGTTTTGAGATAGTCTTTCGCAAACACCACGAGTTCTTCCTTTTCCTCGCCCATATAGTCAGGCTCTTTGCCGTCGGGCCGCTTCATGCGCGAGCGGCGCGCCCATTCCAGTCCGAACGCCATGCCCCAGCGCGGATGCAGCGAGGCGAAGAGGGCGCGGCACACCTTGTTGTGGAACATTGCGCGGAGAAACTTGAACTTGCGGTCGCTGCTTCCCAGTCCGTCGCCGTGGGCAAGGTAGAAGAGCTGCCCGTAGAGGTCCGCCATTAGGCTGTCCCTGTGCACCGTCATGCCACATTCCTTTTGGAAATAGTCGTGCACCCAAAGGTCGTGGTTGCCCGTGAAGAAGTGCACCTCGACGCCCATGTCCGTCAGTTCGCTGATCTTGCCGAGCAGGCGCGTGTAGCCTTTCGGCACCACGGTGCGGTATTCGTGCCAGAAGTCGAACATATCGCCCAGCAGGTACACGGCGGCCGCCTTGTGCTTGATGCTATCGAGGAAATTCACGAGGCGGCGCTCCTGCGTGCGGCGGTGCGGAATGGCAAGGCTGCCCAAATGCGCGTCGGAAAGGAAATAGATGTTCTTCATGTTTTGTAAGTCAATTAAGGTAACGCCCTACATAAAACCGAGCTCGAGTTTTGCCTCGTCGCTCATCATGTCTTTGTCCCATTCAGGCTCGAACACAAGGTTCACTTTCGCCTCTTTCACGCCTTCGATGCCCGAAAGCTTGATGCGCACGTCCTCCATGATGAATTCCGCCGCGGGGCAGTTGGGGGCGGTGAGCGTCATGTCGACTTCCAGGTTGCCGTCCTCCTGCAGTTCGATGCGGTAAATAAGGCCGAGGGAATAGATGTCCACGGGGATTTCAGGGTCGTATACGGTTTTGAGCACTTCAACGATGCGCTCTTCTATCGCAAGCTTTTCTTCAGCAGTCATATCACTTATAGGAAATAAAAAACTATTGGCACTATTATAAAAACACAGCTCCGCTCACAGCCCTTGCTCGTCCGCGTAGCTGTAATACGAGCCGTCGGCAAGGACAATGTGGTCGATAAACTTGATGTCCACCGCCTCGGCGGCGCGTTTCATGCGGCGCGTCAGGTCGTCGTCGGCTTTCGAGGGCTTCGGCACGCCCGAAGGGTGGTTGTGGCAAAGGGCAATGGCGGTTGCACCGGCGGTGATGGCCTCGCGCAGTGCCACGCGCACATCTACGATTGTGCCCGTCAGCCCGCCCGACGACACGACGGCGGAGCGCAGCGCCCGCAACTGGTTGTTGAGCAGCATCACGTGGCACTCCTCGGTGGGCAGGTCGCGCATACGGTGCAGGAAATAATGGTAGATGTCTTGCGAATTGCTCATCTTCGGCCGCTCCTCCAAATCCGAGAGGCTTCTGCGCCGTCCCAGTTCGCAGGCGGCCAGCACGATGAGGGCTTTCACTGTGCCCATGCCCTTGTATTTACGCAGCTGCGCAAGGCTCATTTTGCCCAAGGTGTTGAGGCTGCCGTTGCAGTCGCCGAGAATGCGCTGCATCAGTCCCACAGCCGTCTCGCCCCTGCTGCCCGAGCCAACGAGCACGGCGAGCAGTTCGGCGGGCGAAAGCCCTGCCGCGCCCACGGCCATCATCTTCTCGCGCGGACGGTCGGCAGCGTCCCACGCCTTGATGCCTGCCGGCTGCGGTTTCTTTTGTTCTGGCTCTGTCATTTATAGAAATTTTTGCGGAACGCCTCAAACTCGCCCTTACCCAGCACGCAGCGTTGCCACCAGGCGCGCAGGAAGCCCGTGCCGTAGCCCGTGAGTTGCACCAAGGCTGCCGCTATGGCAATCAGTCCCACTTTCAGGCTGCGCTCGCGCAGGGCGGCATCAGTGCCTATCAGCACGGCAAACACGCCGATGGGCAGCAGGCTCCACAAGCACAGCGGTGCGCAGAGCAGCAGGAGTGCCAGCCCTAAGGTAAAGGCGGCGGGCAGCAGATGCACGAGCTGGAGCGTGCCGGGGTGGCGCTTGGTGAGGTTGATGCGGGCGATGCCGGAGTTGTGCACCTGCTTGAAAAACTTTTTCAAGTCCGTGCGCCGCTTGTGCCACACCCACGCTTCAGGGAAGAGGCGGCAGCGCGCGCCGCTCTTGAAGATGCGCGTCGAAAAGTCGATGTCCTCGCCGAAGCGCATTTCAGAGAAACCGCCGAGATCGAGATACGTTTCGCGGCGCACGCCCATATTGAACGAGCGCGGGTAAAACTTGTCGAGCTTCTTCTTGCCGCCGCGTATGCCGCCCGTGGTGAAGAATGAGGTCATGGCGTAGTTGATGGCCTTCTGCATTGGCGTGAACGACGGGTGCGCCCGGTCCGGGCCGCCGAAAGCGTCGCACGGCTCGCGCGTCAGTTCCTCGTCCACCGCCGCGAGATAGCCGGGCGGCAGCACAACGTCCGAGTCGAGGATAAGCACATATTCGCCCTTGGCGCGTTCCACGCCGTAGTTGCGCGTCTGTCCCGGTCCCGAGTTCTCTTTCGTGAAATAATGCACGTCCAGGCGGTCGGCATACTTCTTCACAACGTCCTCGCAGGGCACTTGCGACCCGTCCTCCACAACAATCGCCTCATACTCCTTGCACGTCTGTGCGCACAGGCTTTCGAGCAGTTCGTCCACTTCGGACGGCCGGTTGAATACGGGAATGATAAAAGAATATTTCATATTTGCGGCTTTTCTGCCTACAAACTTACGAATTTCTTACTTTTCAGACGAATTTCCTTATATGATGTTGCTGTTTTGGCAGTAAAGGCAAGGGAAGAGAAGCAGGAATAAGTAGCCTCTTGCCAATATTTGGCGCATTTCTTATAAGATAAAAGATATTTTCTTTAATTTTGCGGCGTAAACATTATTGTTTAATCCTTAATTCTTTTCATTATGTTTCAAAGATTTTCTAAATCTATTTTATTTGCTCCCCTGCTCTCATTGCTTTTGGGGGGGGTATTAGTTGGTTGTGGCGATGATGATAACGAGGAAGAGGTACAGAGTTCTTCCTCAAATCAAAACGCTGATAATGGGTCTTCTGATAATTCAAACAGCAGTGATCCTACCTTTGATGGAAAAGATAAAGTCTATACCGTCAATGGCGTTTCGTTTAAGATGATTGCTGTGAAGGGCGGCACGTTCACCATGGGGGCAA
>JBJEAH010000004.1:0-3734 GCA_051868815.1 Alloprevotella sp. | reverse complement strand
CTCTGTCTCTTTCAGTGTAAAAGGCGACAGCTTAATTTCATAGGTAGTTCTTCCGTAGAGTCCACCCGTATCATTGATAAGGTTATCTAAAATCCAAGAGTTGGCACTTCCACACACAACGACCATAAGGTTATCACGATGACACCCCCAAGTGTTCCAGAATGCCTCAAACGCAGTGAGGAAGCCCGAACGTGGCGTATCCAGCCAAGGAAGTTCGTCGAGAAAAACTACCTGTCTACTTCCATTATCAATGTTGCTCAAATGCTGCTCAAGCATAAAAAAAGCATCTAACCACGATGCAGGTTGCTTGCTTCGCTTCATTCCATGCATTAATAATGAATTATAAAAATGTTTTAACTGGTCTTTGAGCAAGTTTTTTTGGCCTGATACTTCATTGCTAGGGGATAAACCTGCGTGACGGAAAGTGATTCTTCCTTTTAATGCTTCATCGACAAGGAAAGTTTTTCCTACTCTTCGTCTTCCATAAACAGCCACTAACTGGGCTTTGTTACTGTTATACAAGTCATTCAACTCTTGAATTTCTTGCTTTCTGCCAATTATATTTTCCATAAAACATCGCTTATTCCCCTGCAAATATATGAAAAACATCAATAGCAGAGGAATAAGACGGCTTTTTTAATCTATTTTTATAGGATTATCATAGTAAACGAGTAAACGAGTAGACGAGTAAACGGGTTATAAAGTAGGGGCGTTTTGCAAAACGCCCGCCGAGTTGTCAAAAAACAAACAGACGTTTACCACACGTCCACGCGCTTGGCCTTAGGCACAAAGAGCGGGTCTTTCTTCTTGATGTTGAAGGCTTCGTACCAGGCGTCTATGTGGGGCAGCGCACCGTTCACGCGCCAGCGGCCGGCAGAGTGCGGGTCGGTCTTGGTGAGCTTGCGGAGCATTTCCTCGCGCACGTTGTTGGCCCAGAGGAAGGAGTAGCTGAGGAAGAAGCGCTGCTCGGGCGTGAAGCCGTCCTTCTTTCCGGCAGGCACGGCGGCGGCTTTCTGCGCATTCTGGAAGGCGAGGTAAGCCACGTTGAGCCCGCCGTGGTCGGCTATGTTCTCGCCGAGTGTGAGTTTGCCGTTGGCATTGAGACCGGGCAGCACTTCGATGCCGTTGAAGAAGCGCTCCATCACGGCAGTGCGCTCGGCAAACGCCTTCTTGTCGGCATCGGTCCACCAGTTGCTCAGGTTGCCGTCCTTGTCGAACTGAGAGCCTTGGTCGTCGAAACCGTGCGTCATCTCGTGACCGATTACCACGCCTATTGCGCCATAGTTGTAGGCATCGTCGGCAGCGGCATCGAAGAATGGCGGCTGCAGGATGCCGGCGGGGAAGCAGATTTCGTTGGTCGTGGGATTGTAATAGGCGTTGATGGTCTGCGGCGTCATGAGCCACTCGGTGCGATCCACGGGCTTATTCACGTGACGCTCAATGTAGTAGTCGCCACGGAACTTGGCGGCACGCGCCATGTTTTCATAATAAGACAGATGCTCGTCGATGTCGAGCGCGTCGTACGACATCCATTCGTCGGGATAGCCAATCTTTACGTAGAAAGCATTGAGTTTTTCCTGTGCGCGGGCTTTCGTCTCCGCGCTCATCCACTGCTGCGCCTCTATTTTCTGCCCGAGCGCGGTCTGCAGGTCGGCCACGAGCTTCTGCATGCGCCGCTTGGAACTTTCGGGGAAATATTTCTCGACATACATCTTGCCAATCGCCATTCCCAGCACGCCCTCCACGGCCTGCACGGCACGCTTCCATCGCGGACGGTCCTGCTCTGCGCCGCTCATCGTTTTGGAATAAAACTCAAAGGCGGCGGCGCGGAAGTCATCGCTCAGTTTGCCCGTGGCATTGTCCACCACATTGAAATAAAGATAGGCTTTGAGGTCTTCGAGCGAACATTCCTCCAACACTTTCTCCACCTCGTGGATTGGCTCGGGCTGATTGACGCTCACCTCCTCCACGGCGGGCACACCCTGCGTGAGGAAGAGGGTACTCCAGTCGATGCCGGGGAAGTCGGAAAGCAACCGGGCGTAGGTCATCTTGTGGTAATTGCCTTCCACGTCGCGCAGCTTGGTGCGCGAATAGGAGGCCTTGGCGATGCGCGTCTCGATGCGCTCCACGGCTTCCATCATCCTGGCAGCCTCTGCCTCGCTCTTGCCGGTGAGGGTGAAGAGTTTGCGGCCGTAGGCGCGATAGGCGGCACGCACTTTCCGCGTGGCCTCGTCGTCTTCGAGATAATAACTGCGCTCGCCCATGCAGATACCGCCTTGGTGAATCTGCACAAGGTTTTGCTTGGCATTGCGCAGGTCGGCGTCGCAGGAAAGTCCGAAGAAACTGCCCACGCCGATGCGTCCGAGGCAACCTGCCACGTATTGGAAGGCACGCTTGTCTGCCACGTCCTCCACCATTTTGAGGTGCGGCTTGAGCGGCTCATAGCCTTCGGCGTTGCGGCGCACGCTGTCCATGGCGAGGCGGTAGAGGCCGCCGATTTTCTGCTGCAGCGTGCCGTGGGCGGCAGCCTTGTCGGCAGCCAGTCCTTCGATGAGTTGCTGGAGCTGCTTGCGGTTGGTCTCCGCCAGAGCGTCAAACTGCGAATAGCGGGCATACTCGGGCGTGAGGGGGTGCGCCTTCATCCAGCCGCCTACGGCATATTCGAAGAAGTCCGTGCCGGGCTTCGCCGCGAGGTTCATGTTTTTCTTGTCAATGCCCGACTGCAAGTCGCCTTGCGCGGCGGCCGTCATGGCAGCCGCCATCGATAGGGTCATCATCATGGTTTTAAGCTTCATAATTATATTAATTTGATTTATTGTCTGCATTTTAACGCTCAAAATTACAACGAAAAGGCGATACATTCAAGGTTCCCGGGCAGATTTGTTGGCAGGCGGTGCAAATTATCCCGCTCCGAGTTTTTCCTTTCCGCAAGATAATTTTGCTTTTCTGCCCGATATTTTTTCCTATCCTATAAGATATTTTTTGTTACAAAGTTTGTAACACGTATTACAAAGTTTGTAACATGTGTTAGAAAGTTTGTAACATATATTACAAAGTTTGTAACAAACTTTTTCTTAGCAGATAGTAAAAACTATCTTGCGGAACGCGAAAATTATCTTGCTGATAGTAAAAATTATCTTGCTGATAGTAAAAACTATCTTGCTGAAAGTAAAAACTATCTTGCTGAAAGTGCGGGCATTCCGTGACGCGTCAACCCGTCATTAGTGAAGGGTTTGGAGCGCAAACCATTCATATTTATCCCCCTAAGCAACAACGAGTTACGCCGCTTAGTGCTGGGTATGTATAGTTTTTAGGGGATTTTTTTGCGTATACGCGCGCGCGAAGAAAGGCTATTGCGTCTCCTCGGGTGTCAAGGCAATCATATTGCACAGCCGTAATTCACGGACGGCAAAAAAAACATTGAACATTTTTGTTCAATGAATCGCACATTTTTGTTCAATGAATCGCACATTTTTGTTCAATGAAATGAACATTTTGAAGAAGCGTGTTTGTACTTCTTGAATGTCAATAGGTTACAACATCCAAGAATGTTGATTGATCCATGTCCTTTGGATTTTCGTGCAAGCGAGCGCAGTGCCGAACTTGGGCGGGCGTTCTGCAGAACGCCCCTACTCGTGAGACCTAAAAGCCAAAGAACCAATACTGCATACGGGATGCGAGCAAGGTTTCGAGGTCTGCGATTGTGCTCTTTATCTCTGCTTTTTGTTGCTCGA
>JBJEAH010000003.1:0-3751 GCA_051868815.1 Alloprevotella sp. | reverse complement strand
CCGTTGTCTATGTTGTCGTCATATTAAGCGCAAATTGTCAGACTCGGAGTTGTCTTTTGTTGTCTAAGTTGTCGTTATATCTTGTTCGTAATAGCTCGATATTTCTCGTCTCACTTGCTCAACGCCATATATACCTCGGCCTTGCCGTGGCGTTGCTGCACGCGCTCTACAATCTTTTGGATATTTGTCTTGAGAATGTCGTCGGCCTCGGCTTGCGTGAGGGCAAAGAGCGAGCGGTCGTTGCTTGTTTCGGCTTCGAGGGCAATGACTTTGTTGATGATGTCGATGTTGCCGTTGTTCACAAAGCGGAATGCGGCGGAGAGAATGCTTTTAGACTCTTTGGAGAGTTGCCATTCCTCCTTCATGCGCAGGATTATCTCTTTGGCTCGCGTGGCTTTGGCCGAATTGCGGGTGTGCACGTTCATTCTTGCCAGCGACTGGTTGACCGTCAGTTCTGCCATGTCCTTGCGCTGCTGCCAGTCGGCGGGTAGGGCGGCGGGGGCGGCATCGGGACTGGTGCGGAAGGCGCGATACATGTCAGTGCCCGAAAGCAGCGAGGCCGACAAATCGCTGTCCACGGCGACAAACAGCCCCGAGATGCCCGGCGTGCGTACAACGAAGTAGCTTTTGCCCTCTTGGGCTGCTACCGCAAGTTCCAGCCCGTCCTCCTTTGCCGCAATTTGTGCGTAGCGGGCAGGGTGGGCGGCCTTGTAGGCTTTCAGTTCGCTGATGTATTGCTGCATGGGCGACTCCTCGCCGTTCACTTGCCTGTTGAGGCCGTAGTGCATCACTTCCTCCTCTTCCGTGAATATCTGGTTGTCCTCGCCGAAGAGTGTGTGAAACGATTGCAGCTTGGTGTAGGCCTTTTGCACCAGCTGTATCTGCTCGTTGCCCTGCGCGCTCGGCATGAAGTTGTAGACGTAAACGAAAGGTGCGGTGGAGCCGATGCGGTTCACGCGGCCGATGCGCTGCATGAGGCGTGTGGCGTTCCAGGGCGTGTCGTAGTTGAGAATGCAGTTGGCGCGGTGCAGGTTGATGCCTTCTGCCAGGACCTCCGTGGTGACGATGATTTGGTAGTCGTCTTTCCACAGAGAGGGGTCGAAGTTGGCGTCGAAGTTCTCGCGGATGGTTTGCTCCAGGTCGTGGCGGTTGGCGGCCGTAACGGCCAGCACGTTCAAGTGGGGCGCCGTGGTCTCTACCGCAAGTTTGATTGTTTCGACCGTGTCGATGGCTTCGCTGAAGATCACGAGTTTGCGCGAGAGGTTGCGCTGCGGGTCGAAGAGCGTGGAAACGAGGGAACGCTTAAACTCCTCGAGCTTGGGGTCGTGGCTGTAAGCGTTCCATTTTTTGCAAAGGAAGTTGATGAGCGAGAGGTCTTTGCGCAGGAGCGCGATATAGTTGGGGGCAAAGTCGCTGCGGCGCAGCTCGCGGTTGCGTCCCTGTTCGTTCTTCCCCTTTCGGTTGAGGCGGTCGATTTTCTCCCTAAGGTCGTCGATGCAGTCGCTGAACGACAGGAGGCGGTGCTCCTGTTCGTAGCGCTTTTCGAGGTTGAGCTCGGCATTGACGTTGATATCGGGGCATATAAATATGGTGTCGTTCTCCCACATGTCTATCATGTTCTGCGTGTACTGGCGCAGGTTTTCGAGCGAAGACTTGAAGGCCGAAAAACTGCTCTCGATGCGCTTCACGAGGTTGGTTTGCATAATCTTGGCCAACTGGCGCGAGAAGCGGTCGGGGTCGATGTTGCCGCCTTTGTAGAGGTTTTTGATTGTGGGGTCGAGCAGGAACTCGATGGCGCGGTAGCGGTAGTAGCAGAGGTAGTTGCCGTCAGAGGCGGGCAGGTCGAGCGAGGGCGCGATGCTGTCCATAGTCATGGCGAAGAGTTTGGCCAGCCCGTCCTCCATTTTGTATTCGAGGCTGTGCGGCCCGCTGATTGTGGGGAAAGTGAGTTTGCCTTTGTAATGGTAGATAATATCTGTGCGTGTGCGTCTCACGAGGATGTCTTCCAGCACGCAGTTGCGCATCTCTTCCGAAAGCTTTTTGAGTTCTTGGGCGCGGTGCGTGCGCTCTTGTGCAGAAAGCGGTACGGGGTTGCCGGCAGCGTCCTTCGGCGTGCCGATGAGTTCGCCGTAACGCTTGTTGATAGAAGAAAAGAAACTTTCGATATTGCCGCCGTTGGCCTTGCGCAGCGTACTGTCTGAGTGGTTGCGCTCGAAGAGATAGATCTGGTTTTGCAGGTCGGAGGGGCGGTTGTTCTGCGGCGTTGCCGAGAGCAGGCCGATGTACGGATAAAGCCCCGTGGCCGCGCCGATTTCGCCAATAAGGGCGTTGAGCGATTGGTACATGGACGTTTGGCTGTTGCGGAACTTATGGCTCTCGTCAATCATTATCAGACCGTAGTTCTTCTGCTCCGGCTCTGCGCAGAAGGCTGCCTCGTCCGTATCGTCGTCGCGCCCGTCCCCGCCAAACTCGTCCACGAGGTTGCCGATGCTGCCCGTTGTGATGAAATCGATGAGCGGCATCATCTTGCTTGCCGCTTCGGTGTCGAACTTTCGGAGCGTTTCCACCCAAGCCGACTTAATGGCGGGCGGCGTGACAATGAGCACCCTGCGCTCACGCCCATCGTCGTTGGGCATGGTGAGGAAGTGCTTTATGATGAGTGCGCCGACAATAGTCTTGCCCAGCCCCACCACGTCGGCGAGCAAGAAGCCGCCGTGCTCGTGCATTATGGCAAAGCATTGCTTCACGGCTTCTATCTGATAGTCCAGGGGGTTGTAGGATTCGGGCAGATAACTTTCGATAAGTCTTTGCTGGTCAATATCGATGATATTGCCGAATTTATAATTTAGCAGTTTTATATATAATTCGTAGGGCGTGAGCGGAGCATCGGCGTGCCGCTTTTCGTATTCCTGTTCCACGGGCGTGCCATGCAGCACCTCTTCAAGAAACGTTTTGTTCCACTCTTCTGCCTGCGCCCATTTTTCATCGAACCAATAATTATGCCCTTTCGAGTGCGAGAACTGATTGGGCACGGCCGTTACTTTGGCATTGTCACACTCGAGGTAGTTCAGTTCCGCGTTGCCCTCCAGTCCTTTCTGCGTGAAGTTGCTGCTACCGATGATACCTTTGGCGTAGTTATCTCCAAGGAAGATATAGCACTTGGCATGGAAGAGGCGATAGGTGCCGTCTTCGTCGATGCGGCACATTTTGATTTGAATGCGGCTGCTGTCGAAATCAGGCAGACAAAACTCTTTCAGCAGGCTTACCGCCTCCACATACTCCTCCTTGACATCGAGGTTTTGCAGGTCGCATCTGATAAAGTCGCCCTGCGTCTGCGCGTCCTTGTATTTCGGGCTTTTCAGTTGCGCCGCGCGGACCACGGGGTCCGTGCCGATGAGCAGTTGCAACCGCGTGCCGGGCTTTTGCAGGAACGCTTTCAGTTCTTGCAGCACGAGCGCAGTGCCGGGAATGTCCCAATAGCCTGTGGCTATCTTAATGGTTTGGCAATCCTTTGCAGAAATAAGTCCTTTAATGGCGGAGGCAACATGGAGTTCCGGCGTGGAATTGTCCAAAAGCGTGTTGTAGGTAAGCATTAAACGTAAGGAAAGGAATGGTTTGAGATGCAAAGATAGTGCAAGGTGAGCGCAATAAAGTTTACTTTAATTGCCGAACCGCCGCCTATCTTTTGCAAAAATAAATAATTTAAGTTTCGCAAGTACTGATTTCCAGAGGTTGGGGCATAAAAAATCGA
>JBJEAH010000002.1:0-3821 GCA_051868815.1 Alloprevotella sp. | reverse complement strand
ATACCGGCGAGCGAGAGGCTGCCGTTGCCGTTTACGGAAGCGGTGCGCACGAGGCGGCCGTCGGCAGCATAGACATCGAGGGTGCGCTGTGCGTTATCGGAAAAAGCGTAGCGGAGGCCGTTGCCTGCGGGGCGTACGGAGGAATTGCCGTCTGCACTCACCTGCTCAATGCCAGTAGGGTCGGCATAAACATATTGCGCCATGAAGGTGCAGAAAGGCTTTTCGTTGAAATAGACCGTAACGGTGGCAGAATAGGTGGCATAAGAGCCGAATTTAAAATTGGCGTGCAAAGCCAGTCCCCGGTAGTCGCCATCTGCAAGTTCTGCCGTACGGGTTTCTGTGCCGCTCTTCATAGGCTCGCACTGCGCGGTGATGCCGCACCAATCGAAGCTGTCGAACAAAGAGTTCTTCTTCACGGTAACTTTCAGCGTGCCCTTTTCGCCGGAAACGTTGGTAATCTTAGGGGCGCTGGGTGCGCAATCCACCAAACCGATTTCAGCGATTTCGGTAGCTGTGAAAGTGAGAACCGAACCATTGGTTACTTCCTCCGTGCCATTGGTTATTTGCAGCTGTGCCTTAGCAGCGGCAACCGACAAAAGGCAGAGCAAAGAGAGGGTAAAGATTTTCTTCATAATGATATGGTATTTAGATGATTATTTATTCGGGGAAATTTCAAGGTTGTTGCACCGGCTGCTCAATGACTTGCAGCACGCCCTGCGCGGCATTGTAGGCAATCACGACGACCGACATGTTATCGGCCACCCAGTCGGACTCCAATATATATTTATACGCGCGCGTGTCGCTGCCGCCCGCCACAAGCGAGAGGGCGTCGCCGTCCTTTGCGCTGACGCAGGCACGGAGCACGTGGTTGTGCTCATAGTTGAGGTCGTAGCCCGAGGCGGGATATTGCGGATAGCGGTTGGGATCGGGCGTTGCCTGATACTTGTGTATGTGGCTTTCGGTGAGCCACACCTGCAACAGGCACTGCGCACCCGTCAAATCGGCTGCGGTTTTGACGCTAAAAGAAAGTTCGCGCGTGTCGGCATCAAAGGCGATGTTTTCCACGCCGAGCTCCACGTGCGCCGTCATGGCAATGCGCTCCAATACGGTTGTGCCCCACTTTTCCTGGTCGAGCAATTGCCCCGTGCGGTCCACCTCGCCCTTTGGCTTGGAGGAAACGCCGCGCTCGGCAGTATAGGTGTTGCCAATCGCGTTGGCCAACCCCGTGGGTGCGGCCAGCGTGAGGTCGCCGCCGTGGATAGCCACGGGAATCACGCGGTCGTGGCCGAAGGTCTCCTGAAGTGTTGAAATGGTATTCGTGGCCAAGGGGCAGTTGATGCAACGCTGGCCTGTGAAGTCTTCAATCAGCACGTTTTTCGCGCCGAAGCCCGTACCCTCACCGCCGCCTTCGCCACCGCTTTCACCACCGGAGGCGATTTCTACTTTTTGGAAGCGGTCTTGCTCGTCGATTTCGTCGCAGGCGCAAAGCGTCAGCAGAAAAATCGCGGGCAGGGCATATTGGATGTATTTCATAAAAGTCATATTTCCTAAGCATCAAAAGTTAAACGAATAGGAAGCCTGCAAACCCTTCTGCGCCGGCACGAAGCGGCACACGCCGCCCGAACAGTTGTAGCCGGCGCGGGTCATGCCGTAGCCCACCTGAATGCGGTGTGCCTTCTTTGTAAACGTGAGGCTGCCCATGAGGTAGTGCACGCGGTTGGTCTTGCCCTCCTCCGCGTCCTCGCTGAAATCGGGCACGTTGGCGTTGAACTGGTCGCTGACGGTGATCATGAGGTTGGGCAGGATAGAAAGTTCGAGCAGGCCGTACCACCAGTCCTTCTGGTCCTCGCGGGTGTGGAGGTATTGCGCCTCGCCGCGCAGGGTGAACTTTTTGTTGAACTGATACTTGCCTTCCACAACCGCCACGTGGCATTTCACGGTGCCGCCCTCGCCTTCAACGACCGTTTTGTTGTAGCGCTGATTGGCGTACATGAGGTTGAGTTTGAATTTCTTGGTGAGTTTCTTCTCGAGCTGCACGTTAATGTCCTGATAATAGATTTGGCTGCCTACTTTGAAGAACTTTGAGGTATATCCCTCCGTGCCTGCCAAGTCTTGCGGGTTGGAAGAGAGGTCGTTGCGGTCGATGGCGCGAATGTGGGAGGCGTTGAGTTTCACGGTCGTGCCGTACTTGCCGCCGAGGGGCGTTTTGCGCTTGAAGGTGTAGGCAAACTCTCCTTGGAAAGCCCATTCGCCGAGCGCGTTCTGCGTGGCGTAGGGATAGATGGAAGCAAGGGCGTAGGTCTGCTGCATGGAGAAGGCGGGCAGGTGGTTGATGTGGCACGCCGTGGTAACGCCCTTGTCGAGCGAACGACGCGACATAAAGTCCATGTCCTCCGTACGCTTGGCCTGCAAGAGCACGCTCATGCCGCGCTTGGAGTAAGAGCCGGAAAGCAGGAGCGTTTGGCCGTGGCGGTAGATGTAGTCGTTGCGCGAGGAGGGGTCTTGCCCTTTCCACGCATATTCTGCCAAGAAACTGTAATTGCCTTTTTTCAGATTGGCGCGGGCATCGAAGGCCGCCGTGTTCTCGGGCAGATTGAGGCGATAGGCACCCTGCTGGCCCGTGGCCGCGTCGGCGCGGAACACGGTGATGTCTTCGGCCACCTTTTCGTGCTTGCTCACGCCCGAGAAACCGAGGGTGAGGCGCGTGCCCGTCTCGTCCATTTTCTTAAACCAGCGGTCGAGGCTCAGTTCCACGTCGCCGCCGTAAATCCAGGCGTTGCAGTCGTCGAGGTTGCGGTGCTCCCAGTAGAAGCGTTGCTGTCCGCCGAGGAGCTTGATGTTCACGCCCTTGAAAGGCCGCATCGTGAGCTTGCCGCCGCGCAGGGAATTGTCGATGCCGAGCGCGCGCTCTTCATAGGTGCGCAGGATTAGGCCCGAGCCGAACTGTTCGTAGAAATCGCCGAGCGTAAGGTCGAAGCCTTTGTAATGGCCTGCCACGTAGAAATAAGGAATGCCGCGCCCCTTAAATCCTTCGTCGAAACCGGGCAGAGGGTGCTCCAAACCTTCGTAGCGCACGCCGGCGGTGAAGTACTTGTTGAGCAGATTAAGTTCCACGTAGGTATTCGTGAGCGACCAGTTGTCTTTGGTCGCGCCTATCTTTCCGTCTTTTTCGGGAAATAGCACATCGCTCTGAATGCTGCCGTGCAACTTGAACTTCTTGCCGTCGCCATCTTGCGCCTCTGCGCAGAGCGGGGCGAGTGTGGCGAAGCAGGCGATTATAATTGTCTTAAAACGCATTCTTTTTCAGGGGAAAAGTATTATTTGCCTTGCGCCGCGATGAGTTCGCGCACTTTCTCAATCAAATGTTCCTCGCCGCCATCGGTGTAGCCGCTGCGGCTCTCGGCAATCTTGCCATTGCCGTCGATAACGAACACGTGGGGAATCATATTCACGCCCATAGCGCGGCGGAACTCGCTGTTGGGGTCGAGCAGCACCTCGTATTCCCAACCTGCAGCGTCGACCATAGGCTTCACCTTCTCGACATTCTGCGCTTCGTCGATAGAAATGGCGATGACCTTCACGCCTGTCTCGTCCTGCCAGTCGGCATATTGCTCGTGGATAGCCTTGAGTTCGCGGTTGCAGGGCTTGCACCACGTGGCGAAGAAGCTGATGATAAAGGGCTTCCCGTCGTTGGAAAGTTCTGCCGTGTTCACGGTCTTGCCGTTAATATCTTTCAGTTCCACTGAGGGCAGCTGCGCGGCGGCTGTCAAGCAAAAAGCCGCAAAAAGAAGCATTGTGCTAAGAAATTTCTTCATTTGATT
>JBJEAH010000001.1:0-19594 GCA_051868815.1 Alloprevotella sp. | reverse complement strand
AGATAAAGGGGTCTTGCATCATCGTGGTGCGGCGCAAGGCGAAGATGCGTGCCTGCCGCGGCGAGCCGAGGTTGCCCGTCGTGTTATATTCGCCGTGCAACCCCTCTGTGAATGCCTGATTTTGGAACAGATGCGATGCCGTATCGGTATCCATCGGCCTAACGTCGCCGAAACGCTCGTCGATGCGCCACATCTTGACCTCTATCGGAATATCTGTCTTTTCCACAGAGTCTTCCTCCTCCATCCAATGCGAGCGTTCCTCGTCTTCTGTATGTATCGTTTGCGCCTTACCCACCCCGGCAAGTATGCCGAAGAGGTAGAAAATGATGCACGTTTTCAGAAAATCTCTCATATCAGGCGCAAAGGTACTACTTTTTTATAGAAAAAACAGGCTTATCTTATGTCAGAGGCTGTTGCGCATGCCGCATTTCGGGCAGATGTCCGTGCCGGTTGGAATGGGGTTGTTGCAGTTGCCGCACAGGTAGTGCGACGGCCGGTGGCGCACATAGCGCATCACCGCCCACACCCAGTAGGCAAGCAGCAGCGGGTAGCCAAAGTAGAGCGGCACGGTCTGCGTAAACACGAGGTAGAGCAGCATACACACGCCACCCAGCGACGCGAGATAAGCCAAGCCGTCGCCGAGGTCGGGCTGCCGCCGCAATTCCTCTACCACCGCCACGCCGACGATTATCATCATCCAAACCGAAGCGATGAACAAAGCCAGTATCAGGGGCAGGTCGGGGTGCAAGGGGTTGAGCGTGGGATGGAAATAAAACTCCTCCCACGTTTCGGGCACAAACCGCTGAATGCTGCCGTAGAGCGCGGCGCCGCCCGACACGGTGATGCAGAGCAGCGTTGGGTAAAAGCTCGAGATGTCGCGGAAGTGCACCATGCGCAGGTGCTTGTGGCGGAACAGCTGCAACAGCAGAAACGCCACGGCGATGCCGAAGCAGCACACCACGTAGAACGAACGCCCCCGGCTGAAGCGGTGGATAAATTTTGAAATCGGGTCGTCGGGCACGGCCTTGTCCAAGAGTTCCGACTCGCGCACCCAGCCTTGCGTCAGTTGGTCGCGCGCCACCTTCACCCACACCGTGTCGATCGAATCGGCGGGCACGATGGACACCGCCGCCACCACGAGCGGGTCGTTGCGGTAAATCTTATTGTCGGAGACAAACGCCATTTGCGCTGCCCGCACGCTGTCTTGCGAGGCTTGCAGCGTGATACTATCGGTAGCCACGAGGTTGTAGCCCGTCCAATAATGATGTGTTTTTCTGAAAGCCACGGAGTCGATACCGCCCGGCAATTCCTGACTTCCCCCCTCTTCTTCCTCCGCCGCTTCCTGCCGATAATGGCAGCCTGCCAGCATCATGCCCCAAACTACCAGCAGCAGGGGATACAATATATATATATACGTGCGCGTGCGCATAGGATTGTAATTTTCGCGAGACAGCATTATTTCGTACAAAAGTATAGATAAAATCCCGTTTTCTTAGCAGAAAATCAAAGAAAAAAGCAGGAAATGCTTTACTATCTTATAAGAAAATGCTAATTTTGCACGCCGATTATTATCAAGCAGCCCCAAAAAGGCTGCAAAACGTGTGTGTATAATAGTTTCGTTCTCATTGGCCTGGGGCGGAATGGTTAGGAAAAAGCACGCACGAAAGAGAATTAGTAGTTACAAACAATTTTTAAAAACAACAAGAGTGGACACTTTAAGTTACAAGACCATTTCTGCAAACAAGGAGACCGCACAGAAAGAATGGGTGGTAGTTGACGCTACCGACCAGATTCTCGGCCGCCTTGGCTCGAAAGTTGCCAAACTGCTGCGCGGCAAGTACAAACCCAACTTTACCCCGCACGTAGACTGTGGTGACAACGTTATCATCATCAATGCCGACAAGGTGAAACTCACCGGCAAAAAGTGGACGGACCGCATCTATTACACCTACACCGGCTATCCCGGCGGCCAGCGCGAGCACACGCCCGCAAGCATCATGGCTAAGCCCAACGGCGCCGACAAGCTTCTGCACCGCGTGGTTAAGGGCATGCTCCCCAAGAACCGTCTGGGCGCCAAGCTCCTCGGTAACCTCTACGTTTACGCCGGCAGCGAGCACCCCCACGAGGCACAAAGCCCCAAGGCAATTGATATTAACCTCTATAAATAAGACGCAGTAATGGAAATGATAAACGCATTGGGCCGCCGCAAAAGCGCCGTAGCCCGCATCTACTTGACCGAAGGTAACGGCAAGATTACCATCAACAAGAGAGACCTGACCGAATATTTCCCCTCCAGCATCCTGCAGTTTGTCGTTAAGCAGCCCCTCAACCTCCTCGAGGTAGCTGAAAAGTACGACATCAAGGTTAACGTGTTCGGCGGCGGTTTCACGGGTCAGTCCCAAGCCATTCGCCTCGGTATCGCACGCGCCTTGGTTAAGGTGAACGCCGACGACAAGAAAGCACTCCGTGCAGAAGGCTTCGTAACGCGCGACTCCCGCAGCGTTGAACGTAAGAAGCCGGGTCAGCCCAAAGCACGCCGCCGCTTCCAGTTCAGCAAGCGTTAATCTCTGCGCTACTACGTATTCCCGCAACGCCGCCTAAGTGCCTGAACTTACCTTTTATAATAATAATCGACCTTATGGCACAGGCTGCGCAACCCCTAAAACTTCCGGAAGCATACGGAAAAGGCCTTTCAGAAAAGGCAAAACGTTTAGTATCTAAACCCGAAGGGATTTCTGTTTTTCACAAAACGAACTACCGTCGGGTTGGTTGACTAAAATCACCGAAGACGGCGGAATGCTTACCCGCCCTTCAAAGCAACTCAAAAGAAAGTAAACGCTAAAAAACAAAACGAAAATGTCAAGAACAAACTTTGAAACCCTTTTGGAGGCTGGCTGCCACTTTGGCCACCTCAAGCGCAAATGGAATCCTGCCATGGCTCCCTACATCTTCATGGAGCGCAACGGCATTCACATCATCGACCTCCACAAGACCGTCGTGAAGATCGACGAAGCCGCAGAAGCCATCAAGCAGATTGCCAAGCAAGGCAAGAGGGTGCTCTTTGTAGCTACTAAGAAGCAAGCAAAAGAGGTGGTAGCCGAGAAAGCTACCTCCGTAAACATGCCCTACGTTACGGAACGCTGGCCGGGCGGTATGCTCACCAACTTCCCCACCATCCGTAAGGCTGTTAAGAAAATGGCCAATATCGACAAACTGATGAGCGACGGCACTTATTCTAACCTCTCCAAGCGCGAAATCCTCCAGATCTCTCGCCAGCGTGCCAAGCTCGAAAAGAACCTCGGTTCTATCGCAGACCTCACCCGCCTGCCCGCAGCTCTTTTCGTGATCGACGTTTGCAAGGAACACATCGCAGTGCGCGAGGCTCAGCGCCTCGGTATCCCCGTGTTCGGTATCGTTGATACGAACTCCGACCCCAACTGCGTTGACTACATCATCCCCGCCAACGACGACTCTAACAAGAGCGTAGAGGTGATCCTCAACGCTATCTGCGGCGCCATCGCCGAAGGTCTTGAAGAGCGCAAGGCTGAAAAGGTTGACACCGAAGCAGCCGGCGAAAGCGCAGAAGGCGAAGCAGCAGCCAAGGCTCCCCGCAAGCGCGGCGGCAAGGCTCGCGCCGAAAAGGCAGCACCCGCTGAGGCACAGCCCGCAGCAGAAGAGGCTACCCAAGCAGAAGAGGCTACCGAAGCAGCAGCTGAATAAATTCTGTCGATAAATTAAAAGCACAGGGGTGTTCTGAAATATAAACAATATGTTTGAGAACACCCCTTTATTACTTAAAAATCCAATTATTTACCATAGTCTTCACATCAAACCAAGACTAACCCAAATCTAAAACAAAAATGGCAGTAGCATTAGAAGATATCAAGAAACTGCGCGCCCTCACCGGCGCCGGTCTCGGCGATTGCAAAAAGGCCCTTGCCGAAGCCAACGGCAACATGGAAGAGGCCATCGAAATTATCCGCAAGAAAGGTCAGGCAGTAGCCGCCAAGCGTTCCGACCGCGAAGCAGCCGAAGGCGCTGTGCTCGTTAAGTCGGCCGACGGCTTTGCAGCCATTCTCGCCTTGAAATGTGAAACGGACTTCGTTGCCAAGAACGAAGACTTCATCAAGCTCGCTCAGGAAATCCTCGACGCAGCCGTTGCCAACAAGTGCAAGAGCCTCGAAGAGGTGAATGCACTCCCCTTCGGCGCACACACCGTAGCCGAGGCCGTTACCGACCGCAGCGGTATCACGGGTGAGAAGATGGAACTCGACGGCTACATGTTCATCGAAGGCGAAAACGTTTCCGTTTACGACCACATGGGCCGCCACATGCTTTGCACCATGGTGCAGACCAACAAGCCCGCAGAAGAAGCGGCTCACAACGTGGCCATGCAGGTTGCAGCCATGAACCCCGTGGCCCTCAACGCTGAAAGCGTACCCGAAGCCGTGAAGGAAGAAGAGCTCAAGGTGGCTATCGAAAAGACCAAGGAAGAACAGGTGAAGAAGGCCGTTGAAGCCGCTCTCAAGAAGGCTGGTTTCAACCTCTACATCGCTGAAAGCGAAGAGCACCTCGAGGAAGGCATCATGAAGGGCAACATCACTGCCGAACAGGCCGACGAAATCCGCCAGATCAAGCAGACCGTTGCCGAAGAAAAGGCTGCCAACCTCCCCGAACAGATGATTCAGAACATCGCACAGGGCCGCATGAAGAAGTTCTTCAAGGAAAGCTGCCTCCTCGAGCAGGAATACATTCAGGACAGCAAGCTCTCCGTAGCCGACTACCTCAAAACCGCCGACAAGGAACTCACTGTCATCGACTTCAAGCGTTTCACGCTCCGCGCTGAATAATCATCGCTTCATTCCGGGCAAATCACATTTCTCAGAATACAGTCAAAACATTCATAGCCTTATATTTGCGAAAGGCGTGACCTACGGGTCACGCCTTTTATTTTTGATTGAATTCAGAGGTTACAAATGAGTGTGTGTGCAAATGGACTTTGTTGCAGCCGCGCCCCTGAAAGGGGCTTATAAACCAGCGTAGGGGCTTGCCCCTACGTATAGCGTTGCAAGTACGATTGCCCCTGTAAGGGGCTTATAATTAAAAGAGCAACTTTATTAAGTTCTAATTATAAGCCCCTTACAGGGGCAATCTTATTCTATCATCTTCCCACAGGGGCAAGCCCCTGTGCTCTGTTATTAAGCCCTTTCAGGGCTACATGCACATTTTGACACACCCACTTTTGTTATAATCATATTTTGTGGATTCGATATGAATTTCCTCTTTGTCGATATTAGTTTTCAACTCCTGCCGCTGCCGTGAGGACAAATGTTTTGAAATATCTGTAATAGACGGGGAGGGGTGGGGCGTGTCGCGTGCGTGCCGAAATCCAGCCGGTGGCGTGGGGCTGGAGCTGGATAAGGCGGAAATCGCAAAGCGTCTGGTCGTTGAAATATTTGTACACCGCCTCCTTCGCGCTCCAATAAAGCGTGGCGGCCGCCTCTGTGGGGTGGGGCAGTTGCCTGATTTCCATGGGTTGCAGGTAGCGCGAGGCAAGGCGCAGGGCGCGGCCGTCCCATCGCTCTATGTCGATGCCCACGGGGCGCGGCGACAGGGCGAGGGCAATCACGCCGGCCGTGTGCGACAGGCTGAGGCGCAGCCCGAGGGCGCGGCTGTCGGTTTCGGGCACGAAGTCCGCGCTTTTTTCGATTAGCGGACTGCCGTCGGCATTGTGCCCGATTATTACTCCCTTGCCCAAAATCTGCCTTATTACGAGCTGCGCCGCGAGGAGCTCGGCCATGCGTGCCGAGGAGCGGATTTCGCCGGGGGCTGAGCCGTCAGAGGGCTTGCCGCAGGCTGCCTGTTGCAGTTCGGGCGTGCAGAGGGGGTGGGCAGGCGAAAGGTTGGCGGGATAGTGCCACAGGTAGATTTGCAGCCTTTCAGCGTCCTGCTCGAAAGAGTAAGGCGGAAGAGTGCTCAACGAGTGCTCTTCCGCCGCAATGTGTATGTTTGGCTCAAACGATGCCATATATTTATTGTATCCTTAATAAGGCATGGCGTCCTTAAAACGGCAAATCCGTTCCGCCTGCCGCAGGTGTCTCAAAAGGAGAGGCGGAGGGCTGTTGCGCCTGTTGGGGCGCGGCGGCGGTTTGCGGCGCGACAGACTGCGCTGCTGCGGGACGGCCGCCGAGAAGCTCGAGATTGTCGGCCCAGATTTCCGTAACGTAGCGCGTTGCGCCCTTTTTGTCGGTAAAGGAACGCGTGCGGAGCTGTCCTTCGATATAGATTTTCTCGCCCTTGTGCACGTAGCGTTCCACGATTTCCGCCAGTCTGCGCCACAGCACGATGCGGTGCCATTCTGTGCGCTCGGGCACCTGCGTGCCGTTTTGCAGCGTGTAGCCCGGCGTGGTGGTGGCAAGGCTCATCGTGGCAGTGCAAACGCCGTTGTCGATGTAGCGGATTTCGGGGTCCTTGCCCACGTTGCCAATCAGCATTACTTTGTTCAGGGACATAATCGACTTATTATATAGAGGTTATCTAATTCTGTCGGCGGCGCGCACGAGTGCTTCGTCGTGCTTGATGCCGCGCTTTGCCAGATAGAGCGCGAGCAGCGAGAGGGCGGGAAAAGCCAGTCCGTACGACGGGGCAACCTCGAAGCCAGTGCGGCTTGCTGCTGCGAAGCAGTAGGCGGCGCAGACGGCGTACCAGGCCACGGCCAAGAGCATGGCGAGGTTCACGTGGCTGATTTGCCTCTTGCGGTTCTTATAGCCGAAGATAATGATCAGGGGCAGTGCCGTGCAAAGCGCGGTCATGAGCGTTACGCCGAAGGGGTAGCTGAACAGAGTCTCTGCTGCAGCGGAGGCCGCGTAGTGGCAGCCGTAAAGGGCGCAGGTGGCATCAGCCTGCGAACCGGTGAAAAGTGCGCAGGGTGTGGCGAATGCGAGGGCTGCAAAGATGCCTGCAAGGAGCAGGTAGATGCTTTGAATGCGCTGTATCATAAGTCGTTGCCGAGGTTTTCCTTCTCTTTGGCGGGGTTGCGGTAGTAGATTTGGTCGTCGAGGAACTCCTGTGCGGCCATGAGCGTGGGCTTCGCCAGTTTTTCGTAGTAGCGAGAGATTTCAATCTGTTCGCGGTTTTCAAATACCTCTTCGAGGTTGTCGTTGCCCGAGGCAAATTCTTTGAGCTTTCGTGCAAGGTCTTCCTTCATCTTGGCAGAAATCTGGTTGGCGCGCTTCGACATGATAGCCACGCTTTCATATACGTTGTCAGTGCCTTTGCAGAAGTCCATAAGGTTGTGCGTCACGGTGTTGGTCGGTGCCTTGCTTTTTTTGTAATCCATGATTATTATAGTGTTATTCGTTGTTGTCTTCAGTTTTGGGAGCATATATCCCTGCCGAGGCGAAGAGTTTCTTGGCTTCGGGCATGAATTTTGACTCTGGAAATTCGTTGGCGAAAGAATAATATTCCTCGATGGCTTCTTGGTAGCGTTCCTCCTTACGCGCCTCCACACTGGCTTTTGCGATGGCGAATTTCGATTTGAGGATCAGGATGGAGAAGTCTTCGCGGCGGTTGGTGTAGGGATAGTCCTTGATGGCATTTTCGGCGGTCACGATGCAGGCCGTGTAGTTGCCGTTCACGCCGTTTCCGATGTACTCGCCGAGGTTGTAGTAGAGCTTGGCCGAGAGCCATTCCTTCTCAATCAGTTTGTCTTGCAGGGTGAAGATGTCGTCCTGCGCCTCTTGCCGCAGCGGGCTTTCGGGATAGTTTTCTATGAAATTCTGATATTCCGTCACGGCCTCGTAGGTAGCCGTTTGGTCGAGCTTAGGTTCGGGCGTGGAATTGAAGAGTGCCTTTCCGGCATTGAAGCGTGAGCGTTCGGCATACGTGCCGCGCGGATAGCTTTGGTAATATTTCTTGAAATAGGCCGCTGCTGCTGAATAGCTTTTTGCTTTGAAACTGCTGTAGCCCAGGAGGTAGAGCGACTCTTCGCCCACTTCGGTGCCTTTCAGCACGGTCACGATGTCGCCAATCGTCTCGGCGGCGCGGTTATATTGCCCTTGCGCGTAATACTGCTTGGCCAGCTCGTAGCGCACGGAGTAGTCGCGCACCTTTTCCAGTTTGCTCACATTGCCGCAGGCCGAAAGGAGCGAAAGGAGACCGGCGAAAGCGGCGGCGGGCACGATATATTTCAATACAAGCGTTTTCATATTGCAAATTTGGCGCAAAGTTAGCAAAATCAGCGCAAACGGACAAATATTTTTTTTCGTGTCACGTATGAAAGTGCTATGCAACGCGCCGAAGGCAAGGGTAGGGGTGTGCTTTAACTTCCAAAGTCTGCGAAATTCAAGGCGGCAGTTTGAACTTTTGCCGTGATTTTCAAAATGCCAGTCTGAAAAACCACGTATTCCTTGCCGTTTGAATTTTTCCGTTAAGGCAGGAAGTTTTTATTATCTTGCCGAAAAATCTTATTTCCTTGCGGCAATTTTTTATTCAGCACTTCTGAATATGTGTTCAAAAGTTTTGAATATGTGTTCAGCAGTGTTGAATATATGTTCAAAACTTTTGAATAAAACTTTTCTCCGTTGCAATGAAACTTTTTAGGCAGCAAAATAATATTATCTCCCGCCAACGAAATGTTTGCTCCTGTTCCCGTGTGTGCTTGTCTGTATAAAGCGGTCGTGCATGGTTTTTACAACATCTCTTATAAGGAAAAGCGGCTCTTTAAGGGAATATTTCTTAACTTTGCAAAGCAACAGCAATCTATCATATATGGAAAAGAATAAAGGCGTATACAATATAATATATACGCACGTACGCACGCGAAGCCGGTTTGCCCTCATGGCGGCGGCGTTCGCCCTTTGCGGCAGTGCGCAGGCGCAGTCCATGTTCTCCACGTTCAAGCATGGCAACGAGTATACGGCAGAAATGTCGGGGCAGATGTCGGGCGACGGCAAAATAGCCCCGTTTTGGTTTACCGCCAACAGGCACGGGCTTTCCACCCTGCGCAGCAATTCCGGCTATGTGCGCGGCATACTGATGCGCGAGGCGGCGCAAGACACGGCGCGAAACTGGCGGGCGGGCTACGGGCTTGATGCCGCCTTCCTGCTGAATCATCGCAGCGGGGCGCACCGCACGGATGCCGTGATCCAGCAGCTTTATGGCGAGGTGGAATGGAAGATGCTGCGCCTCACGGTCGGAGCGCGCAACTTTGAGCAGGAACTTAAAAACGAAGCTCTTTCCTCCGGCGGCCTCACGCATAGCGCCAACGCCCGCGCCGTGCCGCAGGTGCGCCTCGAAATGCCCAAGTTCTGGGCCATACCCGGCACGAAGGGCTGGCTTTCGCTCAAAGGACACGTGGCTTACGGCATGTTCACCGACAACGCTTGGCAAAACGAGTTCCATGGCCCGGGCATGACTTACTCCAACAACGTGCTCTTCCACAGCAAGGCCGGTTTCCTGAAAATCGGCAATACGGACAAATTCCCCCTCACCTTTACCGGCGGACTCGAAATGTACGCGCAGTTTGGCGGCGAAGCGTGGAACGTGGGTCGCCGTCCCGACGACAGCAGCGACTTTACGGGTGAATATGTAAAGATGGGGCACGGTCCGAAAGCTTTCTTCAACGCCTTTATTCCCGGCGGCAGTGACCCGCGCGACGGCGACTATGCCAACGTGGAGGGCAACCAGCTCGGCAGCTGGCATTTGCGTTTCGACTATAAGGGCAAAGGCTGGGGCGCGGCCGTTTATGCCGAGCATTTCTTTGAAGACCATTCGCAGATGTTCCTCGAATACGGGTGGAAGGATATGCTCTACGGCGTGGAACTGCAACTGCCCAAGAACCCCGTGGTCAGCACCGTGCTCTACGAGCATCTGCGCACCACCGACCAAAGCGGCGCGGTGTACCACGACGCTACCGACCTGATACCCGACCAAATCAGCTCGCTCGACAACTATTACAACCATGCCATTTACGGCGGTTGGCAGCATTGGGGACAGGGCATCGGCTCGCCCCTCCTGCTCGGTCCTGCCTATAACGAATACGACGAGCGCAGTTTTGCGCACAACAATATCGGCTTTTGGCACAACCGAATAGTGTCGCACCATTTCGGCCTTTCCGGCTCGCCGATGCAGGGGCTTGACTACCGCCTGCTTTACACCTACACCACCTCGCTCGGCAATTACACCATACCCCTTGCCTCGCCGCGCCACGCCCATTACTACATGGCCGAAGCCACCTATCGCCTCAAGCCTCTGCCCGCCCTCTCCATCACCGCCGCAGTTGGCGGCAACGCGGGCAGCCTGCTCGGCGACAACTTCGGCGCAATGCTCACCATGGCCTATCGCGGCGCGTTTTGCAAGAAATAGAAAAATGATAATATGGCAGAGAGTATACAGAAAGAAAAAGCGATAAGAGCCATTGTTAGGTCTGGAATTGATAGTTATACTATTGGTTTTTACGGTGAGATAATTCCTGAAAATTTCAAAGAAGAATTGTCGGAGAGTGTTGTCGCAAAAAAAACATTAAATACCATTCAAGATGAATTACTTCGCATACTGGCATTAAATATTGCTCGTATGAATGAAGTCGCATTTAATTTTGAAGATTTCATAATGTCCAAACATTTGGCGCAATATTTCTTTGCAAATGAAGACTTGGGCATAGGTAGAGACTTTTGGAATAAGGTATGTATGTCGGACAGAGGCTATGATACGGTTAAAGACGAATATTGCAAAAACTTCATATAAAATAAAGTTTGTGTTGTCGAGCATGGTCAAGAATATCGACGAAAAGACATTGCATTCCACTTGTGCCTAAAATGGCTTGCCGCCATTACTCAAATATAATAAATATGATTAAGGTATTAACTGCCTGGAAGGCAGTACAGAGCGAAGCGATGATAACCGGGGACGAAGTCCTCGGGGTAGACTGTCGCAAAGGTTCTGCCTGGAAGGCAGTACGCCAATGGCGGGGCAAGTCCTATGGCGTAGTGCCTCTTCTTTGAGATTTTCGGCGGCACTCGGCTATTCAAGTTAGCTTGATTGCTCTCGTTTGCACGAAAATTCCAGACACATGATACGTAATTATAAAATAACAAAGTAGAACATAAATAATAAACATATATGTTACGGATAAAACATTCGTTTTCAACAGACGTTTTTCACTTGACATTTTCGGCTGCGCTCGGCATAACTCGAACAAGTTCGGTTCTGCACTCGCTTGCACGAAAATTCTCGCCATGGCAAAGTTCAAGTAAACTTGCCTTTGCTCATTTGGCTTATCGAAAAAAATCAAAAATAAAGAACGCTGCGTGGACTTCCTTCCTGCTCCTTCTTGTTTTCGCAGCCTTTGCCTCCTGTGCCAAGATGGACGACAACGGCGACCTCGGCGGGCAATGGCAACTCACGGAATGGCGAGACAAGGCCACGGGAGAAATAAAGGCGACCAACGAAACGGGCATCTATTATTCCTTCCAGCTTGAATTGATGCAACTGCGCCGTATCGACAAGGGCTATTACTATCTCGCGCGTTTCTACAATCGCGGCGATTCGCTCCTGCTCGGCGATATTTATAGCTGGGGCAAGGAACTCGCAGAGACAGAAGAGGGTGTTGGGAACGGCACAACTGAGAAAAAGGCAGAGCCTGCCGAACTCACCGACGATTTCGGCGTAAGCCCCGACGGCAAGTTTGCCATTGAAACCCTCAACAGTTCCACGCTCGTTCTAAGCAACGGGCAAGCCCGTCTTAAATTCAGAAAGTATTAAGCATAAACCAAATATCTTAACTTATAAACCCTAACAATCATGGTAATCACAGACGCTAATTTCCAAGAAGTGCTTGGCGGCGCACAGCCCCTCGTGCTTGACTTTTCAGCCACATGGTGCGGTCCTTGCAAGAAGATTGCACCCATCATCGAAGAACTCGCAGAAGAATACGCCGGCCGCGTGGTAGTGGGCACTTGCGACGTAGATGAGTGCGACGAGCTCACCGCAAAGTTCGGTATCCGCAACGTGCCCACCGTGCTGTTCATCAAGAACGGCGAAGTAGTGGACCGCCACGTGGGCGCAGCCCCCAAGAGCGTGTTCGTTGAGAAAATCAACGCCCTGCTGTAATCAAGGCTAATTTATACGCACCAAACCAGACGCTGCCTGCAAAGCGTTCGGCTTGGTGCTTTTCATTTTTTTTCAAAAAGAAAACTATGTCATCCTTAGAAGAAGAACTCTTGGCAGACGCCGCCGAAGACGCGCGTGCCGTGGCATACATACAAGAGCATTTGCCCGAAGAACTCAAAGAGAAGTTCCCGGAAGATGTGATTTACTACTTCCTCGACCTCGCGGTGGAATATTATGCCGAAAGCGGCGTGCTCGATGCCGAGCCGGACAAAAACGGCTTTGTCGACATCAACATCGATGCCGTGTGCGAATACCTCGCCGCCAAGGCCAAGAAAGAAGGCATTGGCGACTTCACGCAGGAAGAACTCACCCCGTTCGTCGAGGCGCATCTCGATTTCGATGAAGAGAATTTTTGACGAGTAGGGGCGTTAACTCGTTTACTCGTCTACTCAAAGAACAACACCTTAAATCTATCTTGATATGATGAAGAAGAACAAACGTATGGCGGGGCTGTTTGCCCTGCTGCTTGGTGCGCTCTTGCTGCTGCCAGCCGCAAAGGCGCAGACCGTGAATTCCAAACCCTTCACCGTGCCCGAACTCACAGAATGGCAAGGCGCGGAAGGCACGCTCGAACTCTCCGGGCGCGTTATCGTAACCAGTAAATCTGCAGCTTTGAACAGCCTCGCCGAACTCTTTGCACAGCAATTCCGCCAAATCACAGGCAAAACGATGGTTGTGGCAAAGGGCAAGCCCAAAGCGGGCGACATCACCCTTACTCTCAAACCCGCCTCCGAACTGGGCAAGGAGGGCTATCGCATGACGGTGGGGCAGAGCGTGAGCCTGCACGCCGCAACGATACAGGGCTTGCAGTGGGCCACGCGCACCGTGCTGCAAATCTGCGACAAAAACGGCGTAGCCGCCCTTCCCAAGGGCGTGGCAACCGACGTGCCGCAGTATCCCCTGCGCGGCTTTATGATTGACTGCGGCCGCAAGTACATTCCTATGACCTACCTGCGCAACCTCGTGAGCATCATGGCCTATTACAAGATGAACACGCTGCAAATTCATCTCAACGACAACGGCTTCAAGCAGTTCTTTGGCGACGATTGGAGCAAGACGCAGGCCGCTTTCCGCTTACAGTGCGACACTTATCCCGGCCTCACGGCAAAGGACGGCTCTTACACGAAGCAGGAATTTATCGACCTGCAAAAGTGGGCAGAGCAGCAGGGCGTGGAAATCATTCCCGAAATAGACAGCCCGGCGCACTCGCTCGCCTTCACCCACTACAAGCCCGAACTGGCCAGCAAGGAGTACGGCGCAGACCACCTCGACCTCTTCAATCCCGAGACCTACAAGTTCATGGACGCGCTCTTCGACGAATATCTCAGCGGCAAAGAACCCGTTTTCCGTGGCAAGCGCGTACACATTGGCACGGACGAATATTCCAATGCCAAGACGGAAGTTGTTGAGAAATTCCGCGAATATACCGACCACTATATTAAATATGTAGAGAAATATGGCAAGCAGGCTGTCCTTTGGGGGGCGCTCACGCATGCCAACGGCGACACGCCCGTCAAGTCCGAAAACGTTATCATGGACTGCTGGTACAACGGCTTTGCGCAGCCGCGCGACATGAAGGAGCAGGGCTATAAACTCGTGAGCATCAGCGACGGCTTCTCTTACATCGTGCCCGCCGCCGGCTACTATTACGACTATCTCAACTGCCAGTGGCTCTACGATGCTTGGACGCCTGCCACCATTGGCGGCGAGAAGTTTGAGGAAAACGACCCCGCTATCCTCGGCGGCATGTTCGCCGTTTGGAACGACCACGCCGGAAATGGCATCTCTGTGAAAGACATTCACCACCGTGTCTATCCCGCCTTGCAGACCATTGCCGCAAAGACGTGGACGGGCAAACTGACTACGCTGCCTTATGCCGACTTCGACCAAAACCGCTGGCAGCTCCACGAAGCTCCGGGCGTGAACGAACTGGCCCGCTACGGCACGCAGCCTTGCACCGTTTGCGAACTGCCCGAAGTGCAGCCCGGCAGTGAAACCGGCTTTGAGGAAATCGGTTACGACTATTCCGTTACCTTTACTGTCGAAGGTCAGAAAGAGGACAACGGCACGGTGCTCTTTGCCTCCGACAATGCTACTTTCTACCTCGCCGACCCCGAACAGGGCAAACTCGGCTTTATGCGCGACGGCTATCTCAACACGTTCAACTACCGCATTCCCGAAGGGCGCACCGTTACCCTTACCATTCAGGGCAACAACCGCATGACGCGCCTGCTCGAAAACGGGCAGCAGAAGGAGGAACTCGGCCCCAAGACGCTCTATGTGGTGCGCGAGAGCAACCGTGCGCACTATCAGCGCGGCGAGGAAGCCCTCTTCGAGCCGAAGGTTTACGACCCCACCGACAAGATTTACTATCAGCGCACGCTGGTCTTCCCCTTGCGCCGTGCCGGCAACTTCAAGAGCAAGGTAACCAACCTCAAAGTAGAAAACCATTTGTAACGCTTTGCAGGTTTAGATACTTTTGAAACAAACTCCGCCCTCAGGATAGCTATTCCTGAGGGCGGAGTTGCAATAGGGGCGTATGTATGATGTAGGCTTTAAGCAGCCTCTCTTATATGAAACTCGGTTGTAGGGCTTTTCCCTTACCTTTGCAGATGAAAAAACTTATAGCTATGACACGCTTCTTCTTTTTCCTTATTTCTTTATTCGTTTCCACATGTTCGTTTGCTCAAAAGACAGTGCCGTTGGACGAGGCTATTCAGATGGCTATCGGCAACAGCCCCCGGCTGAAAGGTGCCGCGCTTTATGCCGATAAGGCCAAAGCCGCAAAGGGCGAGAATTGGGACGGTGGAGACCTGCAAATCGGTTTCTCGTGGGGGCAACTCAACGGCCTTGAAAAGGGCGATAACGAACTGACCATCGAGCAGTCGCTTGGCAACCTGCTTACACCGTACTATAAAAACGCGCTCCTCAAAACGCAGGCGGCTGAGGGCCAACAGCGCATGGCATTGATAAAAAAGGAAATCACGGCGGAGGTGAAACGCGCCTGGTTCGACTGCCTCGCAGCTGCAGAGCAGATGCGCCTCTGTGCCAGCAACGACAGCATGGCGCAGGTGCTGCTGCACACCGCCAACCGAAAGTTTGAAACGGGCGAGATTAACCGCCTCGAGCACAGCCTGCTCAACACGCTGGCCGCCGAGATGCGCACTCAGTCCATGCAATCCCGTTCGGCCTGGCAGCTTGCCCTGCGCCGCTTGACGTGGATTTGCCGCAGCGAAGACCAACTCATGCCTGCCGAGGCAGCGATCAGTAAAATACAGATGAAAGAAACGGCGGCCGTGTCGCAAGAAAGGCTGGAGCTGCTCGACAACGCTGTGCAGCAGAAGCGCGATATGGTAAAGGTGGAACGCAGCAAGTTTTTTCCCGAACTGTCCGTGGGCTACACACGTCAAAAAATGCTGCCTTACAAAGGCTTGGACGCTTTCAATGTCGGCATTTCCATACCCCTTTTCTGCTTTCCGCAGAAAAGCCGCGTGAAGCAGGCGCAAGTAGAAGCACGCATTGCCGAATGGGACGCAGAAGAGCAGCGCATGCAACTGTCAAGGACGGTGGACGAACTGCGCCAAACGCTCCTCCAAACCCGTGCTACCTTAGACTATTATGAGACCGCCGCCCTGCCAGAAGCCGACGAACTGCGCCGCAGTGCCCTTGCGCTCTATAATGAAGGCGAAACCGCCGCCGCCGACTTGGTGCAAAGCCTCAAAACTGCCCGCGACGTGCGCAGCAACTACGTGGAAACCGTGCGCCAATACAACGCCGCGCTCATCGAACTCGAACTTTATACGAATTAGTAGGTCAGGGCATAGATCGCCCGCTTGTTTAGTTGGTTTTGTGACAGGAATACTCTTATTGCCCCGTGCCTTTCTGTCCGAAATAATAATACCACCAAAATGTTTCGCCATAACTGCGGCGTAGGAGGTTGCGTCCCTCTTGCGCCGTGCCCGTCTTGCGTGTCATGTCCATAAGGTCGAGCAGATTGGCTTCGACGGCTGCATCGTTGTAGGCAAAGGGGAGGTCGTGCTTGCGGCTGTGGAGCGCGAGGGCTTCGCTGTAAAAGCGAGGAATGTTTACGGTGTCGGCGGGACAAAGGGTGGCGTAGGCTTCTGCAAAGTCCGTGAGGCGGCGATCCAGCAGCAGGGCACAAAGATAATAGTCGCGGGCGAGTGGGGTGGGGCGGTGCGCCGTGTCGGCCGGCAAGGCAAGTCGTTTCAAAAAATGCAAAGTCGTTTCGCCTTCGGCAGGCGTGCCGCCAAGGCGGACGTAAAGGCTGTCGGGCGGGAAGTTGAGGCGTTGCCAATCGTCATTTGGCAGAAGCAGATGCTTGCTGCCGCCCGCAGGAATGGGCTGCTTGAAAAGCGTTTGCGGCAAGCCTTCGTCCTGCGTGGCCAAGAGGTAAGAGCGCATGGCAAAGAGGCGCGGCGTGACAGCGAGGGATATTTCGCCCGTGCGGTAGGCGGCAGCATAGTCGGCGCGGCGCAGGGCTTCGGCTGTGCGCAACTCGTAGTGGTCGGTATCGGTGGCAGCCGCACGCAGGCCCGTTACGAAGCAAACGAGGAGCAACCCCGTGCCGTAAATCAGGAGCGGCAAGCGGCGGCGTGCCGTGTGATACGCCTTTTGAAGTAATCTGTTGCAAAATACGAGCATCGCTGCGGCAGCACAATAATATAGTATGGTAACCAGCACGTGCTGCCAACCGGCAAACGGCAGGCTGACCGCCAGCACGGCGGCGAAGCCGGCCGGTATCGTCTCTGTCAGTGGATAGCGGCGGCACACGGCCGTGCGCGAAAGCAGCCACATTATAAATATGAGTATCGCTGCCGCCGCGCCGCCCAGTAGCCAGTGCACGGGTTCGGACGAGGCATCTATGAGGCGGCGGTATAGATAGCACAGCACGTCGCCCTGCGCCACGGAAAGGAAGAAAAATAGGAACAGGGCGAAGATAACACGCAATGAAACAAGAATTTTAGGCATTGGGGAGCAGAGATAATAAGTCAAGAGTAGGGGCGTATCGCATACGCCCGCCGAATGCGCCGCATGGATATATCTATGAGGCAATCATTCACCGGGCGTATGCGATACGCCCCTACTTTTATTCTTCCACCTTTCTCAAAACAACGGCGGAGCGGGCGGGCAGATAGAGCTGCAGCCAGCCTTTGCCGTCTTTCTTCAAGAGCGGGTCGAAGTTGGTGAAGTGGCGGATGCTGTCGTCAGCGAGGCCGTTGCCGCCGAAGGCTTTGGCATCGGTGTTGAGCACCACGTCGTAGGCGCCTTCCTTCATCATGAAGCCGTAGCCCGTGAACGACTGCGTGGGGTTGAAGTTGAACACGAAGAGCAGCGAGCCGCGCTGATAGGCAAGGATTTGGTCGCCGTCGTTGTGCCAGATTTCCTGCACGGGCAACTTCTGAATGTTCTTTTCCAGCTTAATCGTTTCGAGCATTGCCTTGTCGAAGTCGCCGAGGAAGTGGTAGCACAATTCTTTATTGTCCACAAGATTCCATTGGCGGCGGGCATACTTGTGGCTCCAGCCGTTGCCTTCGCGCGGGAAGTCAATCCATTCCGGGTGGCCGAACTCATTGCCCATGAAGTTGAGGTAACCGCCGCAAATCGTGGAGGCCGTGATGAGGCGGATCATCTTGTGGAGCGCGATGCCGCGATGCACCGTGCCGTTTTCGTCGCCTTTGCGGAAGTGCCAGTACATGTCGGCATCGATGAGGCGGAAGATGATAGTCTTGTCGCCCACAAGCGCCTGGTCGTGGCTTTCGCAATATGAAATAGTCTTTTCATCGGCGCGGCGGTTGGTGAGTTCCCAGAAGATAGAGGAGGGCTTCCAGTCTTCGTCGCGGCATTCCTTAATGGTCTTAATCCAATAGTCGGGCACATTCATAGCCATGCGGTAGTCGAAACCGTAGCCGCCGTCCTTGAACGGGGCTGCCAGTCCCGGCATGCCCGAAACCTCTTCGGCAATGGTGATGGCCTTGGGATTTACTTCGTGGATAAGGAGGTTGGCAAGGGTGAGGTAGCAAATGGCGTTGTCGTCCTGATGCCCGTTGTAGTAGTCGCCGTAGCCGCAGAACGCTTCGCCGAGGCCGTGGCTGTAATAGAGCATCGACGTAACGCCGTCGAAGCGGAAACCATCAAAGTGGAACTCCGTGAGCCAATACTTGCAGTTGGAAAGGAGGAAGTGGATCACCTCGTTTTTGCCGTAGTCGAAGCAGAGGCTGTCCCATGCCGGGTGCTCGCGGCGGCCGCCGCTATAGAAATATTGCGAGGGGTCGCCGGCAAAGTTGCCGAGGCCTTCGATTTCGTTCTTCACGGCGTGGCTCTGCACCATATCCATGATTACGGCGATGCCGGCCTGATGTGCCTCGTCGATAAGCTGCTTCAACTCTTCGGGCGTACCGAAGCGGGAGGACGGAGCGAAGAAGGAACTTACGTGATAGCCGAAGCTGCCGTAATAGGGGTGCTCCTGAATGGCCATAATCTGGATGCAGTTGTAACCCTCTTCGATGATACGCGGCAGCACGTTTTCGCGAAATTCATTGTAAGTGCCCACCTTTTCAGCGTCCTGCGACATACCGATATGGCATTCGTAAATCAGCAGCGGGGCGGTGTTGGGCTTGAACGTCTTTTTCTTAAACACGTATTCCTGTTCGGGTGCCCATACCTGTGCGCTGAAAATCTTTGTGTCGTCATCCTGCACCACGCGGCGGCACCATGCGGGAATGCGCTCGCCTTCGCCGCCATCCCAGTGCACTTTGAGTTTGTAGAGGTCCTGGTGCTTAAGGGCTTTCGCGGGGAGTTTGAGTTCCCAGTTGCCGGAGTTCTTGAGACGCTTGAAGGCATATTTTTCGTTTTCCTGCCAGCCGTTGAAATCGCCGATAAGATAAATCGCCGTGGCATTGGGCGCCCATTCGCGGATTACCCAACCCTTTTCCGTCTTGTGCAGACCGAAATACAGATGACCGTCGGCAAATTCCGAGAGCGGTTTTTTGCCGGCCGTGAGTTCGTGGAGTTTGTGGAGCACATGGTCGTGGCGGCCTTGTATTGCGCCTTCAAAGGGTTCGAGCCAAGGGTCGTTTTTCACGATTTTGAGGCGCTGCGGTTTGGGTGCGGCAGCCTTGCTGGTTTTCTTAGGGGAAGCTTTCATAATATATTGATTTAAGGTGTTGAAGAGCTTTTTAGAAAACAAGTAGACGTGTATACAAGTAAACGAGGCATAGTTGTCTGGCTATACAATATTATATATGGTGACTTGTCTTGTCTACTCGTCTACTTGTTTACTCGTTTACTATTTCGTATATAATTCATTGCACCACGCGGCCGTTGGAATATTCGCCTTTCTTGGTGACGTTCCCGTTGCGGTCGTACTCCACGTATTTGCCGTGGCGTTCGCCGTCCTTGTAGG